>CAZLBQ010000124.1:0-13455 GCA_964557745.1 uncultured Anaerolineales bacterium | reverse complement strand
CACCGGCCCGGAGGCCGCGGCCCACGATCTGGCGAGGAACCTGCCCAGCAGCAGCTCGCGCGATCATGGCAAGCCCTTCGCCGAGCGGTTCGCCGCCGCCGGCCACGACTTCTACAAGCTCGACCCGATGCTGTTCAGCCCGGCCAGGGTGGTGGTGACGGCGCTCGAGACCGGCCGGAGCTTCGCTGCGGGCAAGATCGAGCCCGAGCTGCTGGCGCGGTCGTTCGGAGCGGCCTGACGGGCGAGGCCGGTCCGACCGGTCATGATGGCGTCCGACATCCTGGTGCTCGGTGCCGCCGGCTGGCACTGGATGCGGCTGAAAGCGGCCTTCGATGGGCTGGGCGTCGCCGCCCTGTACTGTCGACACGGACACCCGCCAGCGCTGGCCCGCGCCGCCCACCACGCGCCAGTCGAACGTCCAGCTTCCGTTGGCGTCGGCCTGGCCACCCATCAGGAACGCCCCCTCGGACCCCTCGGGCGCAACGAACGCCTGCAGGTTGACGCGGGCCGGGAAGCCGTAGGCCTGCACCCTGACCACCGTCCCCGATGGGCCGCTGGTCGGCGCGATATTCACCACCGGACTGAGCTGTACGCCGCAGCCACCCGTCGGCCGGTCAGGCGTCGGGAAGTACGTCCGCGCGTCCACGCCGTGGCTCCAAATCGTCGAGAACGTCCGCGTGTTGTCGACCAGGACGCGGAAGTAGACCTTGTTCAGCGGGTCCCGCGCCGCCGCGACATCCACGTCGTTGAAGTCCCACACCGGATAGGTCACGCCGCCCTCACGGACCATGCGCTTCGCGCCCTGCCCGACCAACTCCAGCGGCTCGTTGTTGAGCGCCTTGAACAGGAGGACGCGCTGGTTGAAGTCGGCGCCCACCGAGTCGTTGACGAAGGGGATCTCGGCATGGAACAGGGCGACAGTCACGTTCGCCAGCGTCGCCCCCGCGACCGACTGCGAGCGGCCCTGGCGGTCGTGGGGCCAGACGACCTGGATACGCGCGTCCACCAGTTCCGGGCGGTCGTGCGCCGCCGCCGGGCGCTTGGGGTTGGGCAGGTAGGTGCGGGCGTCGGCCCCGTGGCTCCAAACGTTGAAGTTCGTCGTCACGCCGTCGACCGTGACATAGAAGAACAGCTTGTTGACCGAGTCGCCGGCCGCCGAGACATCAACGTCATTGAAGTCCCAGACCGGGAACGTGACGCCGCCCTGTGTGACCAGCCGCTTGACGCCCATCGGCATGCCGGCGTTAGCAGCCGGGTTGTTGTTGAGGGCGCGCCACAGCCGTACCGTCGGCGCGAAGTCGCACGGCACGCTGCGCGTCGTCCCTGGCTCGAATAGGTAGACGGTAATATTGGCGAGGCGCGCCTGGCGCACCGGCGCGTTGCCGTGCGGCCAGACAATCTCGATCTTAGCGTCGACGGCGGCCGGCGCAGGCGCGGGTGCGGCGGCGGCCGGGCTGGCCCCGATGAGCAGCCCGGCCAGCGCCGCCAAGAGCACAAACACGATACTCCTACGCATCTTCATTCCTCCACTTCGGCTCATGGATCATTGCAACAGCCCGATCCCCTCTGTCCATGAGACGCCTCAGTAGAGGTGAAAGTTCCACCAACTACCGCCAGGTGAGCGGCGTGTCGCCAGAGCCGCCGAACGTAAACGCGGCGTCGGCGGGGCCGGGCGTCAGGCTGTTGCGCAGGAACCACTGGCCGGCGCGGAACACGCCGACGTTGTCGTCGCCGTCGCCGTCCCAGTCGCCGATGACCGGCTTATCCGTCGGCAGCCCGAAGTTCAGGCTGTCGGTGGCGTTACCCGACGACAGGGCATCGCGCAGCAGGAAGTCGCCGTTGCGGAAGACGCCTACACCGTCAACGCCATCGCCGTTCCAGTCACCTACCAGGGGGACATCCCCGGCGGCTCCATAGAAGAAGCTGATTTCGGCCGGGCCGCTCGTGTTGCTGTTACGCAGATACCAGATGCCGTTACGCATCACCCCAACCGTATCCAACCCATCGCCGTTCCAGTCGCCGCAGATCGGGATGTCGCCCGCCTGACCAAAGTTGAACGTCGCGTCCGGCGCGCCCGCCGACAGGCTATTACGCAGCGTCCACTGGCCGTTGTTGAACGTGCCGGGCGTCCGCGTCCCGTTGCCGTCCCAATCGCACAGCAGCGGCTTGTCGGCGCCGCCCTGATAGGCAAACGAGAAGTCGAGGCCGCCGCCCGACAACGAGCCTCGGAAGCTCCAGGTCCCGCTGCTAGCAACCGCGACTTTGTCAGTGAGGGGCGCGGCGCCACCGTCGAGGACGCCCGCCATCAAGCCGTACGTCCCCGTCCCGCCGGTCGCGTGGCTCACCTTGACGTAGAACGCGCCCGCCTTGTACACGCGGAAGCAGAACCCTTCGCCCTGAGGCGTTGGGGAGTAGCCGCTGCCCGCCGAGTTGACGGCCAGGAGCAGCGTTACGCCGTCAGTGTCGAACAGTTCGAGCTTGAGGTTGGTGTCCGTGCCGTCGCGCTCCGGGTCGCCGTCCGCCGCCACAAACAGGATGTTGCCGGCCCCCCCGGCGGCCACGACGTAGACGTCGGCGTCGCCGGCCGGGCTGATGGCCCCGCTGACGGATGCCGTGGCTGTCACCGCCTGGGCCTGGCCCGTCGTGTTGTTGGGTTCGGTCTCGGCCACGGCGCCGACGGTGAGATGCAGGAACAGTTGGTAGGCGTCGATAGCCCGCGTCGCGCTAAAGGCGCGCACGCGCAGGTAGTACGTGCCGCCCGCCGTGAGCGTCTTGCCCCCGATGACCGACGCCAACTCTGACTCGACGGTCCCATTACAACCGGTGCTCGTGCCGTCGTCGTCGTCCTTCTCCAGCTCGACGCCATTGGCGTCCAGGAGACTGAGGACGGTGTCGCGGTAGTTCGAGCCGGGGTTGAGCGTGCCGCCCGCATCCACCAGCGCCCACAGCCGGGCATTGGCGGGCGCAGTGAACGAGTAGATGTCGACGTCGCCACCCTGGCGGATGGAGCCGTGGGCGATGGCATTCGGGCGGTCGCTCAAGAGGAGAGGCGTGGCCTGGGCAAGCGTGTTGTTCGGCTCGACTTCAGGCGCTGGGCTGGGCAAGGCGCTGGTCGCATCCGCCTTGCGCACCGCCCGTTCCCGCTGTGCCGCGTCAGGCTGCGCCGGCGCAGCGGCGGTTTCGGCTGCTGTTGTCGGTTCCTGCGCCACGGCGACGCGACCGCTGGCGCAGAGCATACTCGCGAGGACGAACGCGCCGAGCATCAGGACAAGAGTGTGTCGCATCGCCCCCTCCTATTTCCAGGTCAGCGGGATGTTGCCCGCCGCGCCCAGGCTAAACGACTGCTCGCCCGGCCCGCTGGTCAGGCTGTTGCGCAGGAACCAGGTCCCGGCGCGGTAGACACCAGGCGAGTCGGCGCCATCGCCATCCCAGTCCCCCACCACCGGCGTATCCGAGACGAGGCCGAAGACAAATGTGTAGTCCGGCGGGTCGGGGGCGTTGACATCACGCAGGTGCCACGTCCCGTTCCGCACCACACCCACGGTGTCCACACCGTCGCCGTTCCAGTCGCCGACGACAGGGGTGTCGCCTGGCAGGCCAAAGGCGAACGCCGTGTCAGCCGGCCCCGAAGTGGCGCTGTTGCGCAGGTACCACACGCCGTTGCGGACAATACCGGGCGTCTCACGGCCATCGCCGTCCCAATCACCGCAGATGGGCACGTCACCGGCCTGCCCATAGTTGAAGGTCAGGTCGGCGGCCCCGGTGGTATGGCTGTTGCGGGCGAACCATTGGCCGTTGCGGAAGACACCGGGTGTCTTCGTCCCGTTGCCGTCCCAGTCGCACATGAGCGGGATGTCCCCAGCCAGGGCAAAGTCGTTGCTGAACTCGACCGGGCCGCTCGTCAGGCTGGTGCGATACTGGAACTGGCCGCCGACGCGGACCACTGGCTTGGCGGTGAAGGGGGAGATGGCGCCGCTCAGCGCGACAGCCGCAACGGCATAGCTACCCGTCGCGCCCGCGTGGGGTCGCACCCGCACGGTGTACGTGCCCGTCTTAACCGCCATCAGGCACAGCGCCTCGGCAGCCGGGTCGGCAAAGGTTCCCGCGCCCGACGAGTTGGCCGTCAGCCAGATCGTCGTCCCATCAGGGTCGAGCACGTCCACTTCGGTGTCGGTCCCGACGCCGTCGCGCTCGGGGTCGGCATTGAGCGAAATATGGAGCAGGTTGCCCTGGCTGGCCGGGAGGGCATAGACGTCGACGTCGCTGGTCGAGACGAGGTTCGCCAGGACCGAACTGCCCGCGCCAAGCGTCTGGGCCTGGCCGGGCGTGTCGTTCGGCTCGCTCTCGGCAACCTGATCGGTCGTCAGATAGAGGAACAGTCGGTACGGGGAGATACTCAGCGTCGGCGCGAACGACTCGACCTTCCGGGAGTATGTGCCGCCGTTCACGAGCGGCGCGCCCGCCACCGCCGAGGCCGACCCGTCATCTACCGTCGGATCGCAGCCGGTGGCCGTCCCGTCATTGTCGTCAAGTTCCAGGGGCGTGAGCGCGTCACCGCTGATGAGCGTCAGCTTGGTGTCGAGGTAGATCGAGCCGGGATTCGTCGCGCCACCGGGGTCAACGAGCGTCCATAGGCGCGCACCGGCCGGTGCGGTAAACGAGTAGAAGTCGATGTCACCCTTGCGCAGCGAGCCATAGGCGACCGCTGCCGCGGGCGACGACAGGATCAGGGGCGTCGCCTGCGCAGGCGTATTGTTCGGCTCGACTTCGGGCCGCATGGTCGGATTGGGATCGGTCGTCAGGCTGGGCGAAGCGAGCGCGGCTAGCTCCGCCACGACGGCCAGCCACTCCGCGTCGGGTTCCCCCCCGCGTTTGACGCGGCCCTCGGTGGCTGGGGTCAACTCCTTGACCCGCGCCTCGAGCATGCCCTGATACAGAGCCGAGGCCGCGCGATACTCTGCCTGCGCGGCGCGGACGGCCTCCGCTGCCTCGGCCGATGGGTTCCCTTTCTGCGCCTCGACAGCCTGGTCGAGCGCCTGCCGCGCCGCGCTGACTCTGGCCCGCGCCGGGTCCTGCGCCCAGGCAGGCGGCGCGTGACTGCCCCCCAGCGCCCAGGCCAGCGCCAGCGCCAGGGCGACGAGCACAGTATAACGTCGCATCCCAGTACCCCCTTTACACCTTGCCAGTGGCAGTGACGCCGCCTGGCAATCGCGGATGCCTCTGTAAAGATAACGTTGCTGAGGGCTAGAACTGTATGCGCCGGTCCATAACTGACTCGCGCGGCAACAAAAAATCGGGGCGGGCTACTAACCCACCCCGATGCCTATCGATCACCAAGTGACAACCAGGATTCTGCGCTTACTCCGCCAACACAATCTCCCGACCCTGGGCGGCGCTGCGGTACAGACCGTCCAGGATCGTCATGACGTCCAGGGACTGCTCGGCGGGCACGGGCGACGGCTTGCCGTGGACGACGGCGTCGGCGAAGGCGATGCACTCCAGGGCGTGGGGTTCGCCACCCGCCGCGCGGACGAGCTGGGTATTGAGGTGCTGCTGGGCCTCGGGGTGCGAGGTGAAGACCTCGTTGCTGGGCCAGTGCGCGCCGCCCTTGTCCCCATACAGCCACATCTGCATGTCTTCGCCCGTCGTCTTGTGGTGTAGCAGCCAGCTCACCTCCAGGACAAGCGTCGCGCCGGTGTCGAAGCGCACGAACGCCGCCGCGAACTCCTCGACGTCGGCCTGCGGCGGGATTGGCCCGCCCCAGATGCTGAACGCGCCCGGCTGGTGGATGAGCTTGTCGCCGGTCACGCCGCTGACGGTCAGCGGGCGCGGGTTGCCCATCATCCACAGCGTCAGGTCGAGAATGTGGACGCCGATGTCGATGCACGCCCCGCCGCCTGAGTGCTGGCGCAGCAGGAAGCCGGGCCGCGTCGGGGCGGCGGCGCGGCGCAGCATCCAGCCCCGCGCGTGGTAGATGGCGCCCAGCGTCCCGCGCTCGATCTCGGCCTTGAGGGCGCGCGACGCGCCCTGGAAGCGGAAGTGCTGCGCCGTCATGAGCAGTTTGCCGCTGCGGTCGCGAGCGGCGATCATGCGGCGGATGGCCTCCGGCGTCGGGGCGAGGGGCTTCTCGCACAGGACGTGCTTGCCCGCCTCCAGGGCCGCGACGACGAGGTCGGCGTGGTACATGTTGGGCGTGCAGATGTCGACGATGTCGATATCGGGATCGGCGATGAGGTCGGCGGGGCGCTCGTAGAGCTGCGTCACGCCCTGCTCGCGCCCGACGCGGGCCAGGAACTCCGGATTGACGTCCGCCAGCGCCGCAACCTCGGCGTCGGAGCTGTCGCGCCAGCCAGGGAAGTGGACTTTGGCGATGCCGCCGACACCGATGACACCTACTTTGAGCGGGGTAGCCATCACCTGCCTCCCTCGCCAGCGGCAACGTCGACCCAGCGGTTCTCGCCGGCAGCCTGGTAGAGCGCCGCCATGACGCGGCTGCGGTAGGCGGCCTCGCGGGCCGTCACCAGCGGGACGTCCGGCGCGCCGCCCACGGCGTCCAGGAACAGATCGAAGGCGTGGGGCAACGCGGGCGGCAGGTCCGTCCAGGGCGTCTTGCCATCGGCCCCCGCTACGCGCTCGCTCTTGAAGTACAGTTGGTCGCGGAAGACAGTGGCGTGGCCCTGGGTCCCGCTCAGGACGAGGCTGACCGGATGCGCCACGTCATCCCAGGCCGCCGCGAGGGAGCCGATGCAGCCGTTCTCGAACTTGAGCAGCCCCTCGCCCGTCTCGTCGCAGTCCCCATAGCGCGCCGTGCCTGCGTTGACCGTCGCCGCGACACTCGCTACGTCGCCCATCAGCCAGACCATGATGTCCAGGGCGTGGGTGCCCAGGTCGCCAAACGCGCCGACGCCGGCTTGCTGAAGGTCGGCCATCCAGCGCCACTCGGTGTCGAACAGCCCGTTCAACGCCCCGGCGTGGCAGTTGGTCTGGCGGTAGCGCGTGATCTGGCCGAAGGCCCCCTGCTGGACCTGCTCGCGCAGGAAGAGATGAATGGGGTTCCCGCGCATGAAGTAGCCGGTCTGGAACAGGACACCGGCCCGCTCAATCGCAGCGGCCATCTCGTCGGCGTCCGCCGCGCCCAGCCCTAGCGGCTTCTCGACAAACAGATGCTTGCCCGCGTGAGCCGCCGCCAGGACGAGCGGCAGGTGGCGGTCCGTCTCCGAGCAGATGATGACCGCGCTGATGGCCGGGTTGTCCCAGACGGCGGCGAGGTCCGTGACGACGGGCGCGCCCAACTCGGCGGCGCGCTGCTGCGCCCGCGCCGCGTCGTGGTCCCACACCGCCGCCACCGTCACGTCGTCGCGCGCCTGGAGGCGCTTGATAAAGCCTGGGGTGTGAATATGGGCGCACCCCACGAGAGCTACCTGAGTCATAATCCTTCCTTATGATAACAAAATAGGCCGGGTCAAAGCCCGACCTGGAATCCTACACGCAATAGGCTCAACAGGGCAATAATTCTCACCCTTAGCATTCCATATCGTCAACAAACCCCTATTCTGTCCATTCTGTCCATTCTGCCCATCCTGTCCATTCTGTCCATCCTCTTCCGCCTTCCGCCTTCCGCTTTCCCCTCACTCCGCTCGCAGCGCCTCCGCGATCTGCAGCCGCCCCAGGCGCAGCGCCGGGTACACCCCGGCCAGCAGCGCCGCCGTCACGGCGACAAGGAACGCCTGCCCGAACAGCGCCGGCTGCAAGAGGAGTTGCAGTGTCCAGCCGAACGAGCGCAGGTTGATGATGTAGATGAGGATGAGCGCCAGCGCGAAGCCCGTTGGCGCGGCCAGCAGCCCCGCCGTGCCCCCCATCAAGCCGCTCTCCAGCAGCGTTAGCCCCCACATCTGCGGCAGCGTCATGCCAGTCGCCCGCAGCGTCCCTAGCTCGCGGGTGCGCTCCAGTTGCAGCGCCATCAGCGCGCTGAGCACGCCGATGAAGGCGACGACCGTCGCCAGCAGTTGGAGCGCCTGGGTGATGGCGAAGGTGCGGTCGAAGATGGCGAGGGCGGCCTGGCGCAGGTTGGCGTTGGCCTGGATAATGACGTCCTGGCCGACATAGCGCTGGCGAAGCGTCTGGACCACGTCGTCGACACGCGTCCCTGGTGTCACGTACACCGCCGCTGACGACAGGCCGGGGTCGTTCCACCATTGACGGTAGGTGGCGAGGCTGATCATAATCGTCCCCTGGTCCGACGCGTAGTCGTAGTAGACGCCAACGATGGGGACCGTGCGGTCGCCCTGGTCGGTGCGCAGCGTGACCGTCGCGCCGACGCCCAGCCCATGTCGATAGGCATACGGCTCGGAGATGATGGCCGCACCGCTCTGCAACTGGTCCCACATGGCGGCGAGGCCGCCCGCCGTCGCCTTGTAGACGCCCGGATCGCGCGGCCGCGCGGCCTGGATGGCAACGAGGTTGGATGCGCCGTAGTTCGTATCCACGACCACATTGCGCACGGCCTCAGTGGACGCCACGCCCGGCACGTTGGGGAGGTCGGCGGCGAGGCGCGGGTCAAGGGTACTCCCCGCCCGATTGGACGTGACGCCGGGTGAGCTAACGTAGATGTCGGCCTTGAGGGTCATGCCCAGCCAGGTATCGACGGTCTGGCGGAACGAGGCAATCATGATGCCCACGCCAATGGTGACCGACACGGCGACCATGAGGGCGGCGATGGCGACGGACGAGCGGCTCAGGGCGCGGGTGACGGTGCGTGGAGCCATGCGCCCAATGGGACCGGCCAGCCGTCCCGTCACGGGCCGCGCCACGGCCATGAGCGCCACGGTGACGGCCGGCGTGAGGGCCGCGACGCCGAGAACGACGAGCAAGACGCCGCCGAAGCTGAAGATCAGGTTGCGCCCGCCCAGCCACAGGGCCAGCCCGGCTACGGCGAGCAAGGCCACACCGGCAACGACGAGCCAGGGCAGCAGGCGGCGGATGCGCTCCTCGATGTTGGAGCGGGCCAGCGCCAGGCGCGGCGGGACGAGCGTCGCTTCAAGGGCCGGGGCGACCGTCGCCAGCACCGCCGCGCCGATGCCCAGCGCCGCGCCCTTGACGAGCGTCCAGGGCGACACGTCCACGCCCTGGACCGTCACGGCGAAGTAGAGGTCGTTAATGGTCTGCGTCACCAGCCGCACCGCCCCACGCCCCAGAATCACGCCCAACGCCAGGCCCAGCAGCCCGCCCAACGTGCTGAGCACGACCGCCTCGACCACGATCAGCAGGCCAATCTCCTGGCGCGTCACGCCGAGCGCCCGCAGCGTGCCGAGCAGGCCCCGCCGCTGGATGACCGAGAAGGTCATGGTGTTGTAGATGAGGAACATGCCGACGACGAGCGCCAGCAGGCTGAGGGCCGTCAGGTTGAGTTCAAACGCCTGGGTCAACTGCTCGACGGCCTGGCTGCGGGCGGCGGCCCGCTCGACGCGCACGCCGACCGGCAGCGCCTGCTGGACCTGGTCGAGCGTCGCCTGACCTTGCGCCGTGGTCGTGTCTACGATGAGGTCGATGTGGCTCAAGCGGCCCACCATGTCCAGGGCCTCCTGGGCCGTGCTGATGTCGGTCAGGACGAGACCGTCCAGGGCACGCTGGCTATTCGCGTCGGCGGGGCGGAGCAGCCCGACAATCTTGAGCATATGGCGCGCCCCACCGACCCGCAGGGTCAGCGTGTCGCCCGTCTTCAAGCCGTTGGCCTGGGCGAAGCTCTCGCTCAGCAGCGCTGCGCCCGGTTGGGTCAGGAAGCCCGTCAGGTCGCCACTGGGCGCGCCGGCGCCGACGGCCAGGTAGTTGCGGAAGGGCGCCTCGGCAAACGGGTCAACGCCCAGTATGCGCAGCGGCTGGCCGCGCAGCTCGAGGGCGTTGGCGTAGCCGTCGACGACGGGCGCCGACTGGCGCATCCCTAGCTCGACACGCAGGCGGCGGTAGACATCGTCATCGACGCCTGTCGGCCCGCCGACAATCTGGTGCGTCGTGCGGCCCGACACGGCCTCGGTGGACAGGGTGAAGGCGCGGCGGGCGCTGTTGTTGGCGAGGTCGATGGCGACAACGACGGCCACACCCAGCGCGATGCCCAGGATGGCCAGGCCGCTCTGCCAGACGCGCCGCTGCCAGTAGCGCAGCCCAACGCGGTAGAGGCTCGATGTCATGGCTTAGTCCCCCACCTGCAAGTCCCAGTTGGGCAGTTCTTCCTCCAGCTTGCCGTGGCGGACGCGCAGGACGCGGTCGGCCACGCCGACGACTTCGGGGCTGTGGGTCGCCATCAACATGCTCTTGCCTACCTCGCGCGTCAACTCATCCAGCAACGCCAGGATGGCCCGCCCGGTGTCCTCGTCCAGGTTGCCGGTCGGCTCGTCGGCCAGGAGCAGGAGCGGGTTGTGCGCCAGGGCGCGGGCAATGGCCACACGCTGCTGCTCGCCGCCCGACAGGCGGTCGGGGTAGGTCTTGAGGCGGTCGCCCAGGCCGACGCGCTCTAGCAGGTTACGGCCGCGGTCGCGGCCCGCCTCGCCCAGCCCGGCCAGCTCGACGGGCAGCAGAACATTCTCTTCGACGGTCAGGGTCGGAATGAGATTGAAGAATTGGAAAACAAACCCAATGTGCTGGCGGCGAAATAGGGTTCGCTCTTTGTCGCTCATGCGCGTGATGGGCGCGCCATTGACCCAGATGTCGCCCGCCGTCGGGGCGTCGATGCCGCTGACCAGATTGAGCAGCGTACTCTTACCCGAGCCGCTCTTGCCAAGCAGCACAATAATCTCGCCCGGCGCGAACTCAGCCGTCACGTGATCCAGGACCACCTGGGAGCGGCCGCCTTCTTCATAACTCTTGGTGACATTGTCTAATCGGATAATCGGTGACTGGCCCATTCCTTGCTTATCTCCCCAGCAGCCACGTGCTGACAATCGTGCCTCACTCAGTTCTGAGTTTTCCACCCCGACGTCGCTTACCTAACAAATGAGTTAGCAGCATGCGTGACCGTAAAGCACGACGCAGACCACGCAGCGAGAGGAGTAGTCATGGGCAACTGGCGCGACTGGCAGCGCACTGCGACGATTCCCATAGAACCGGACCCGATAGAACTTGAAGAGCGTTTTCAGCGCGGCTGCGCGCGCCTTAGCGTCGGCGATTATGGCGCAGCGCTAGCCGACTTTCAGTTCATCGTTCACCACGACCCTCTCTCGCCGGCCGGCTACATCTGCCGCGCCGCCGCCTACCTTAACCTGGAACGCCTGGATGAAGCTCTGTTCGACACGGCCCGCGCCATCGCGCTCGACCCTACCTCCGCCGTACCCCACTACAGCCGGGCGCTGATCTATTTGGCCCTGGAGAACCCTCCCCACGCCCTGGCCAGTGTCGAAGCGGCGCTCGCGCTCAACCCAATGGACCCCGACGCGCTGGCCCTCCGCGCCTCACTCTTGGCCCAGATGGGGCGGCTCGAAGAGGCCATTCTCGTCTACAGCGACAGCCTCGTCCTGCGCCCCGAGTGGTCCGAACTCTATTATCGACGGGGCGAGCTGTTCTTCCAACTGGAAGATTACGCAGCGGCGGGCGTCGACTTCGACACGGCCGAGCAGCGCGGCGTCCGCGACAGCGCGTTGTACTATGCGCGCAGCCTGACCCGCTACGCGTTGGGCGACTACGCCGGCGCGGCTCGCGACGCCGACCGTGTGCTGGCCGTCGCGCCGGAGCCGTCGGTCTATCTACTGCGCTGCCTGTGCCGCTGGGAACTGTCCGACAGCGAGGGGGCGCTCGCGGACCTGGCGGCGATGATTGAGCTTGACCCTGACCAGCCCGACGCCTATCTGCAGCGCGCGCGCATCCTCGTTGAGTTGGAGCGCTATGGGGAGGCCGCCGCAGACGCAACGCGCGCCCTGGCCCTAACCGGCGACGACTCCGAACTCTACCTGCTGCGGGCGCAGAGCTTCCTGGCCCTGGGTCGCCCCGACTCAGCGCTGGACGACCTGAACCGCTGCCTGGCCCTCGATCCGGAGCACATGGTCGCGCGCTGGCTGCGCGCCCGCCTGCACGCCACCCAGGGCAACTGGCCCGCGTGCAGCTCCGACCTGGCCGAGTGTGTGCTGTGGACCGGCGAGTTGCCCGAGGAAATCGTGGAGGGACTCGTCGCATAAAGCCGCCTTTACAACTGCGCCAGAGTCCGCTATCATAGAGGGCGCACGTCCAAGTGTTCATGGGGGGGCGGCCAGTAGCGAGGAGGCAGCCTATGGACCTGGCACAGTTGCACGCCCAGCAGACGATGGGCTGGGCGGTCGAGCGGCAAAGCGGCGGGCGCCAGTGGTTCGAGCAGATTGTTGAGCGGCTGCTCGACTTCACCAATGTCGGGCTGGGGCAGTCAGTTCTCAACGTGGGCGCGAGCGGGCTGTCGGCTATGGTGGCCGGGCAGCGCGGCGCGCAGGTGACGGCGATCATCCCCCCTAGCACTACCCTCCCCGACACTCGCCCTGCTCTCCCCGCCAATGGCCGGGCCGCCATCGAGATTCACGAGGCCCACGCCTCCCACCTCCCGTTTCCCGACCACTCGTTTGACGTCATTCTCTCCGTTTTCGGCCTCCAATTCGAGCCTGACCCCGACGCCGTCGCGCGCGAGATAGCCCGCGTAGCGCGGCCCGGCGCGGTGCTGGGTCTCGTCTTCTGGGATACCAGTAGCCCACTGGGCGACTTCATGGGCTTGCTCGGCCGCTTCCTCGATCAACCGGACTTGATGGCCGAGGCCGCCGGCTGGGGGCGCGCCGACGAGGCCGAGAGCCGCCTCAGCCCGTACTTTGGCGAACTCGAATTCCGCTTTGGCAACATCCCCCTAGTGGCTGACTCGGCCGAAGCCCTATGGGACAGCTATCTGCGCCTGCCCAGCCCCGTCCGCGACGCCATCGACCGCCTCGACGCGGAACGGGGCGCCATGCTGAGCATCGCGGCCATCGAGCAGTTTCGCCAATACGAGGACCTCGACAACCGCATCGAATGGCCGCGCGAGTACCTGCTGGTGCGCGGTCTACGCTTGTATCCGTAAGCACAAGGCGGTACGCCTCGGTAAGAGTCGCAGGGGCGGGTAGCGAACACCGACAGGCAAGGATTTTGCGTGAAGGTTTCGCCACGCGCCCCTGTAGCCATGCCCGGATGCGGCAGCAGCGGCGGGATGAGTGTATAATTGAAGCGGCCAGACTACGTAGTCTGGTGAATTCACAGGGCTGTGCCCCATTTTCCCATATTGGAGGAGTACCCAATGATAAGAGTAGGAAAAGTCATGCTTGGCCTGCTGGTCCTGGTGATCGTCCTCGCCGCGTGCGGTGGCGGCCAGACTGGCGCCCCAGCGGCCGCGCCCACTCAGGCGGCCCAGAAACCGGCCGAGCAGCCCAAAGCGGCCGCGACCGAAGCGCCCAAGGCAGCGGCGACGGCGGCGCCCGCCGC
>CAZLBQ010000123.1:0-13534 GCA_964557745.1 uncultured Anaerolineales bacterium | reverse complement strand
CTGATGTTGCTCTTCACCCTGCTGGCCGTCTTCCCGCTGTGGATTACGTATCGCCTGCTGGCCCGCCTCGTTCAGCGTACCGAGGTCTCGGCCCGCCTGGCGGCGCGCTTCCCGAACCTCAACCGCGCCTGGAACGACCTCCAGCGCTCGCGCCTGTTCGCCCGTTCAGCGCCCTTGAGCACGCGCGAGCGCAACCTAGGCGTCGCCGCCACGCTGGCCCTGTTCCTCGCCATCCCAACCTTCTTCGCCCAAGCGGGCGCGGTCAAGGCTCAGGGCGACATGTGCGACGGCGGCGACCTGCCCCAGGTGACGCTGTTCGCCAACAACATGATCGAGTCACCCAACCTGGGTGACTATAGTGGTCCGGAGGCGTGTCTGCGCTTGCTCGCCCAGCACGGCAACCGCTACTTCGTGTTCTTTCCGTTCCAGACGCGCACCGAGGGCGGGCTGAAGCGCGCCCGCGTCCTCCAGTACCCGACCGACACCGTCTTCCCCGTCATCCACTCTGAGGAGCGCGCCTGTCTGACGTGCTATGACCTGGAGAACGTCCCGCCTGCCCCGCAGCCCATCGCGGCTATCGTCAAGGCGACCAACACGCCCATCCCAACCAACACGCCGCTGCCGTCGCTGACGCCGCTGCCGACCAACACGCCGCTGCCGACGGCCACCAACACGCCGCCGCCGACCAACACGCCGCCGCCGACCAACACGCCGCCGCCGACCAACACGCCACTGCCGACGGCCACCCCGCCGCCGTTCGATAAGTACGAGCCGGACGACCTGTTCGAGCAGGCGCAGTTTATCGGCGTCGGCGAGACGCAGAACCACAACTTTAACCCTGACGGCGACCTTGACAAGGTCAAGTTCAACGCCAAGGCCGGCCGCTGGTATCGCGTGACGACCGACAAGCTGGCTTCGGGCGTCGACACGGCGCTCATCCTGGCCGCGCCGGCGGGGACCATCCGCTTCTGCGACCCGCCCTCGTGCGGTGGCAACGGGACCGCCGACGACTTGGCCCCCGGCAACCTGGCCTCCAGCGTCATCGTCCAGGCGGCGCGCGACGGCGTCATCTACGTTACTGCCGTCAACAAGGGCGCTTTCGGCGTCGACAAGACCTACGACATCCGACTGGAAGAGTTCCAGCCAACACCAACCGTCACGCCGACGTTCACCCTTGTCCCGACCAACACGCCGTCAGACACGCCGGAGCCGACTGAGACGTTCACCATCACGCCGTCGATTACGCCGATTCCGACCAACACCAACACGCCGCTGCCGACCCTGACGCCATCCATCACCCCGTCGGCCCTACCGTCACTGCCCGTCACGCCGACTATCACGCCGTCGCGCACACCGTTCCGCAGCCCGACGCCCACCATTCGCCTCTCGCCCACGCTGAGTCCGGGCGGTGGTGGGGGTGGCGGGGCGACGGATACGCCGCGCGCCAGCGCCGCCGACGCTACCGACACGCCGCCCGCCAGCGCTGCTCCCACCGACACGCCCACGCCGGCCAGGGTGACTGTGACGCCAAAACCGCCGCCGCTGCCCAGCCCATGACAGGACGAGGTCGATGCTGTCCTTGGACGTCCCTCACTCTGGCCGGCCAGGGGCGAGGGACTCTATCGTGACTCGTTACCCCAAATGACGGTCATTATGCCAAACTTCGCGTATCTATTCCTCACTTCTCAGCGTCTTCAAGTGTGTAGAGCAGCGTTGAGAAGCCAACGGCAAAGGTGTCATGATCAACGCGCACCCATTGGAGAGCCGACCGGTGGCTGAAGAACCGTTCGGCCTGGACCGCGCCGGCACGTTCGATCAGGCCACGCTCGGCCAGATCTACGATGCGTACTATGAGCGGATCTACAGCTACATCTACCATCGCCTCGGCGACGCGAATCTCGCGGAGGACATGGCGGGTGAAGTCTTCCTTCGCATGCTCGAATCCGTCCGCGGTGAGCGCGCCTGGCGCACGTCGCTGACGGGCTGGCTGTATCGCATCGCCCACAATCTCGTCATCGACCACTACCGCCGCCGTGGTCGCCGCGACGAGACCGGCCTCGATGAACGCCTCATGTCCGACGATCGGACCGGCGTCCCGCGAACGTCGTTAGAACATTTGATGACACAGCAACAACTCAAGGCGGCGTTAGTTTTCCTGACAGACGAGCAACAAGAAGTGGTTATCCTAAAGTTTGTAGAAGATCTAAGTAATAACGAGATTGCCGACGTGATGGGCAAGACCGAAGGCGCCGTCAAGGCCCTCCAGCACCGCGCCCTCACCACGCTGCGACGGGTATTGGAGGGAGGCCAGGCATGACCTCCCATGTGGACCTGATGCTCCTCGTCGACGACTGCCTGCGCCGCATGCGGGCGGGGGCGGCGCTCGACGCCTGCCTGGCGGACTATCCCGCGCAGGCCGAGGAGTTGCGTCCACTGGTCGAGATGGCGCTGCTGGTGAAGCAGGCCATGCCCGCCCCGCCCCCGCCCGACCCGACCAAGCGCGCCGCGGCTCGCGCGGCCTTCCTGGCCGCCGCGCAAGGGGTGTCGTCCCAGCCGGTCGCCGACGGCGCTACGGAGCCGATCCTCCACTCGCCTGCCTACCTTCTGACCCTGGTCGATAGCGTTGTCGCGCGGGTCCGGGCGGGCGCCGCGCTCGACGCCTGCCTGGCGGACTATCCTGCGCAGGCCGAGGAGTTGCGTCCGCTCGTCGAGACGGCGCTGCTGGTGAAGCAGGCCATGCCCGCCCCGCCCCCGCCCGACCCGACCAAGCGCGCCGCGGCTCGCGCGGCCTTCCTGGCCGCCGCGCAAGGGGTGTCGTCCCAGCCGGTCGCCGACGGCGCTACGGAGCCGATCCTCCACTCGCCTGCCTACCTTCTGACCCTGGTCGATAGCGTTGTCGCGCGGGTCCGCGCGGGCGCCGCGCTCGACGCCTGCCTGGCGGACTACCCCGCGCAGGCGGAGGAGTTGCGTCCGCTCGTCGAGACGGTCTTGCTTGTCAAGCAGGCCATGCCGACGCCCCCCCCGCCCGACCCGGCCAAACGCGCCGCCGCCCGCGCCGCCTTCCTAGCCGCTGCGCTACCGACTGCCGAAGCGCCGACCGAGGTGGCCGCGGCCGCTGTCGTTGCCGCACCCGCGCCTCGCCTCACGCCGACTGTGGTTCGCCCGACGCCTTCTGCCTGGGAGAGGGTGTGCGTGGCGTTGGCCGCGTTCCTGGGCAATACCGGGGGCTGGCAGCGCATGGGTATGGTCGGCGCGGCCGTCGCCCTCGTTCTGGCCCTGACGACGACGAGCGTCTTCACCGCCTCGGCGGCCAGTCTGCCGGGTGATACCCTCTACCCGGTCAAAGAGATCATCCGCGACATCCAGGTGGCTCTGATCCTCGACCCTGAGGTCCGCGAGCAGGTTGTCGAGCAGCAGGAGCGCGAGCGTCAGGACGACATCATCCGCGTCATCGAGCGCAAGGAGACGGTCTCCGCCGTCGCCCAGGTCGCGCCGGTCCAGGTGCCTGCCTTCACCGATGTCGTCACCGGCATCGAGGGCAGCGGCCTGGTCCGCGTCGGCAAGTTGCTCGTCCGCCTCGCGCCCGGCCAGCAGGTCGCAGTCGGCGCGCGCATCCGCGTCATGGGTATCCTCGGCGCGGACGGCGTCGTCGATGCCACTCAGATCGCTATCCTGTCCCAGCCGCCCGCCCAGGCCGTGGCTCGCGCCGCTGCGTCGCCGACTGCGGCTGCCATCGCCCAGGTTGTACCTTCCGCGACAGCCCCCGCGCCGGCGGCGACTACGACCCAGCCCGTCCCGACCACGGTCCGCGAGACACCCGACAGCAGCGACCAGGTGCGGGTCCGCCCGCCGCGTGTGACCGGCCAGGCCGCGCCTGCTCAGGCCGCGAACGCGACAGCCATCGCCCTGCCGACGGCCTTGCCGGCCCCGCGCCTGATGACCCCGCCGACCGCCCCGGTCGCGCCCGTGGGCAGCGTCGGCCAGCCGACGGCGCCCAGCGCGCCAACAGACGCCGCGCCGGCGACTGTCACGGCTGCGCCCACCCAAGCCGGCCAGTCCGGCTCGACGCCCGGCGGCGACCGACCCGGGCCGCAGCAGAACCAGGTGACGCTCGAGGGCAAGCTCGTCAAACTTGACGGCAGCGCTCCGGATGAGGCGTGGACGCTCTACATCCCCTCGCGTGACCTGGTGGTGGTCCAGCTCACGAGCAGTACGACGCGCACCCCCCGCGACGCGACGCCGCGCATTGGCGATACTATCGTCGTGCGGGGCCGCGAGCAGAACCGCAATCTCATCCGCGCCTCGGAAGTGACCATTGTCCGCGCCCCGGTTGCCGGCCAGGCGACCCCTCAGCCACCCGTGACCGTGGCCGGGCGGGTCGTCAGCCGCCAGCGCCAGCCGAGCAGTGACACCGAAGCGGTGTGGACCATTGACATCGGCAGCGGCCGCCGCCTCACCATCGTCGAGACGCGTAGCACGACCGTCATCAACATGCCGGCCGACCTGGACGTCGCGGGCCTCAATGTGACAGTGACGTACCGTGAGCAGAACGGTGTGAAGCTGGCCGAACAGATCGAGCTCCCGCCGCCGACCAGCGCCTATGAGTTCACCGGCGTCATCTTGGGCATTCAACCCAACGAATGGAACGTGGCGGGCACGCGTGTTCTGATCACCGCGAACACGCGTATCATCGGGCCGACGCCGCGCCTGCGCGACCAGGCCCACGTGGTGGGCACGTGGCAGTCTGGCGCCGACAGCACCCTCGTGGCGTCGTCCATCGAAGTCCTGCCGCGCCCGACCAGTACGCCGACCACTGCGCCCAGCGCGACGCCAACAGCGGTCCCGGCGACTAATACGCCGGTCCCGCCGACGAATACGCCGGCTCCGGCGACCAACACGCCGGTCCCGCCAACCAATACGGCTATGCCGCCGACGAACACGTCAGTCCCGCCGACGAACACGGCCGCTCCGCCGACCAATACGACCGTGCCGCCGACCAGCACGACCGTGCCGCCGACCAGCACGCGCCCGGCTCCATCGCCAACCTCTAGTCCAAAATAGCGCTGATGAGTCTGTCTGCCCCTTCTCCCCTTCCCGACGCGGGGAGGGGAGGGGGCGAAGCTGCTTCCCTTCGCCACCGTTTTCCCTACGTCACCGAATCGTTGAAATCTTGTCAGACGGGGGTCACGTCAGTATAATAGGGGGTGGACGGGTGCGCCGCCGCCTCAGCGCCCTGACCCATTCCACCCCGATTCCGGAGGCGATCTCTGCGCGTCCTGACCCCCCTCCTGCTCCTGTACTTGCTGACCGCGTGCGCCGTCCTCCCCGCGTCTGCGCAATCCGCTACCCCTGGTCTGCGCATGTCCACGCCCGCCGCCGTCAGTCCCGGCGGCTCCGAGGTCGATGGTTACTTCGTCTCGGAACCGGCCAGTGAGCCGGCGGTGCTCGCCACCGCTAATGGCGAGGCCCAGGTTTTGTGGTGGAGCGCCCACCCCACGAACCCGCTCCGCGATGATGCCCTGTGGCTGGCCCGCTCGCCTGCCGCGACCGCCACGCCCGAATTTCTGAGCGGAGCGCTGGCGTCGCGCACGCCGCGCCTGGCCGTTGGTCCCACGGGGTCCCTCCACGCCGTCTTCCAGACCTTCAACGAGAATGGCAGCCAGTACGACATCAACTACATCCAGAAGCTGCCCTCAGACACGTGGGGGTGGCCGCTGCCGGCACGCGATCCGCCCCTCTTCCCGACTACCCAGCAGAGCACCAACCCGGCTCTATTCGTCGTCAAGGAACCGCAGGACAATGAGATACGCGCCCACATCGTGTGGGAGGAAGGAACGGCCCCACGTCCTCTGATCTACTATGCGCGGGTCGGCAGCGACTGGCAGACCGGGCGCCCGCTGTACGGCTGGCTCGGCACGCCCGACTGCGACAACCCCAACCCTGGCTCACCCAGTTGCTATTCCGGCTATCTACCGTCCGTCGCCGTTCTCCAGGAGCCTGGTCTCAGTGCGCACGTCGTCTGGGAAGGTCGCAATTATAGCGACAATACCCCGGTCATCTTCTGGGGCTCTGCACCCCTTGACGCGACGGGCCAGCCCACGTCCTGGACCCCAGCGACCACCGTCTCTACCAATCTCACGGGGAAGGGCGCCGCTCCTGCCCAGTGTCCCGCCAACCCCTGGGGCGCGGGCCTCGGCGCTCTCGCCCCCTCCACCGTCGTCGCCCCCGGCGGGCAGTTACACGCTGTGTGGCTGGAACAGAAGGCCGACTGTAACTTCTACGTCTTCACCAGCCGTCTCCAGTACCAGACGTCGCGCTCGGCCTATGAGTGGCTCCTGCCGGAGCAGGTATCCACCCTACCTGTCGACCAGGGCGGCCAGAGCGAGCGCCCACGCCTGGCCTTTGACCGCCTCGGCCACCGCTACGTGCTGTGGAAGACATCTTATCAGACCCTCGTCGTTTGGCGCAGCGAGGCCGTGGGCGTGTGGGAAGCGCCGCAGCAGGTCAACAGCGGCGCCTGCCAGGGCGTGGCGGGCGTCTTGAACCCCGACCTCGTCGCCGACCCCAGCGCCTCGGCCCTGCATGCCGTGTGGGTCGCCCGGCCCGGCGACCGTGTCTGCTATGCGCGCCTCGACCCGTTCCCGCAACGCGTCTATCTGCCCCACGTCCTGAAGCGCGCCGACCTGGGCCACTAGCGGCATCGGCGCCTCCCCGTAAGTTTGACTGCAACCCCCCATTGCGGCTATAATTTGGCGTCATCACCTGCAACGGCGCTGCCTGGCGGCGCCAACGATACCATTGCTCCGGGAGAAGTCCAATGCCGAAACGCACGTATCAGCCCAAGAAGCGCCAGCGCATGCGCGTCCACGGCTTCCGAGCACGCATGGCGACAGCCGATGGGCGTCGCGTGCTCAAGGCCCGCCGGCTCAAGGGCCGCAAGCGCCTCATTCCTGTCAGCGTCAACAGCAAGTAGAATCTTGCGTCGCCGGTAGTGTTGACCGTAGCGCCGACGTCAGTCGGTCAGTCTGGCAACTCGAACCCTTATGGACCGCCCCTCGCGCCTGCGCAGCAACGACGACTTCCAGCGTGTCCGGCGCGAGGGCCGTTCTTGGGCGACCCCCTGGGTCGTCCTGGTCGCGGCTCGCAATGAGCTAGACCGCAGCCGCTTCGGCTTCGCCGTCGGCAAGCGTATCGGGAAAGCAACCGTTCGTAATCGCGCCAAACGCCGCCTGCGTGAGGCGGTGCGCGCGCAACGGGCAAATATCCCGCCAGGCTGGGACTTGCTCTTTATCGCCCGTGACCCACTGCCTGGCGCGACATTTGCTCAAATCCAGCAGGCCATTGGCCAACTGCTCATGCGGAGCCGCCTGCTGGCCTCAGTTGAGAGAGACACAGCCCGTGAAGAGTCTCGCTCTGGGCCTGATTAAACTCTATCAGCGGACCCTGTCCCGGTGGCTCCCGCCCTCCTGTCGCTTTTATCCCTCGTGCTCCCAATATACCTACGAGGCGATTGAGAAGTATGGCTTCGTTCGTGGTGGCTGGCTGGGCCTGAAGCGCATCGCCCGCTGTCACCCGCTTAATCCCGGTGGCTACGATCCGGTTCCCTAACCGCGTAAGGTTGAAGCATCTATGTTTGACGGCATTATTCATGTAGTCGTCCTATTCCTGGAGTGGCTGTACAGTATCATTGGCAGTTACGGTTGGACGATTATCATCTTCGGTGTTCTTGTGCGCGTCGCCACCTGGCCCCTCCAGTTGCAGCAGATGCGCTCGCAGAAGGCGATGGCCCGCCTCCAGCCCCAGCTCGAGGCGCTCAAGAAGAAGCACAAGGATGACCGCGAGAAGCTGACGCAGGCCCAGATGGAACTCTACCGCGAGGCCGGTATCAACCCCCTCGGCGGCTGTCTCCCGCTGCTCATCCAGTTGCCCGTCCTCATCCTGCTCTACAACGCCATCCGCAAGCTGTCCGAGCAGCCCGCCTTCGCGGCGCCCTTTCTGTGGCTGCCCAACCTCACCCAGCCCGAAGGCATCCCGCCCGTCTGGCCGTTCACCCAGTTCTTTCCCGGCGTCCATCCCGCGCCACTGTTCATCCCGATCCTGGTTGTGCTGATGGTCCTCACCGGCCTCATCCAGCAGCAGATGATGCCGATGTCGTCGTCTGACCCGCAGTCGCAGCAGATGGCGTCGTCCATGCGCATCATGACCCTGTTCTTCCCGCTGCTGTTCATCAACTTCCCGGCCGGCCTGTCCCTCTACTACGTCGTCCAGAACGTCGTGGGCATCATCCTCCAATACCTGTTCATCGGCCCCGGCCAACTGCCCCTGCCCGCCCCGTCCTGGATCCGCGACGAGCCGCCCATCCAACTGGCGCCGAGTAGCGCAGCCGCCATCACCGCGCCAGAAGCCACCATGACAGCGTCCCTCGCCGACACCTCGCCCACCGTCGAGGCCAACGGGGACGTCCCTAAGAGGCGATCGAATGTCCGAAACAAGAAGAAGCGTCGAAGCTAGCGGCAAGAACGTCGAGGACGCCGTCCAGAAGGGCCTGGCCCAACTGGGCCTGCGGCGCGATCAGGTTGAGATTCAGGTGATTACCCCGGGCAGCCGGGGTATTCTGGGCATTGGCGCGGAAGACGCCCGCGTGCGCCTCATCGTGCTTGCGCCCCCCGCACCGCCGCCCCCGGCTGTCACCGCCCCGCCCCCCGCGCCCCCGGCTCGTCCGGCGCCTGAACCGCCGCCCACCCCGCTGGCGCGCCCTGTCGCTGAGCCGGCGCCGGTCAGCCCACCAGAGCTGGCCGCGCCTCCGGCCCCTGTGACCGCGCCGTCGCCCGTCGCCCCGCCGCTGCCTACGGCCCAGCCGGCGCCGGTCCCCGCTCAGCCAGCCCCAGCCGCCGCACCCGTCGCCATCGAGGACATCGCGGGCCAGACGGTGCGCGACATTCTGAGCCAGATGGGTCTGTCTGCCAATGTCACCGTCCGCCAGTCCCCGGCGGAGGCCGGCGACGACGGCCCCGCCTATCAGGTCGATGTACGCGGGGGCGACCTGGGCGGCCTGATTGGGCGGCGCGGCGAGTCGTTGGATGCCCTGCAGTACCTGACGCGCCTCATCGTCCAGCACAAGACGGGCGAGTGGGCCAGCATTATTATTGACATCGACGGCTACCGCGAGCGCCGTGCCCAGGCCTTGCGTTCGCTGGCGAGCCAGATGGCTGAGCGCGTCAAGCGGGACGGGCGGGCCATCTCCCTGGAGCCGATGCCGCCCTACGAGCGCCGCATCGTCCACCTGGCCCTGCGCGAGCACCCCGCGGTTATGACCGTCAGCGTCGGCGAGGGTGACGCCCGCAAAGTCACCATCCGCCCCAAGAAATAGGGACGAGGGGCCAGGGGCCAGGGGGCAGAATACGTTCCTCTAGTCCCTGGCCCCTGGCCCCTGGCCCCTACCCCTATGCCCATCCCCGATTTCCTCGTCGTCGGCCACGTCACTCAGGACGTTCTGCCCGGTGGGTACACCATCGGCGGCACGGCCACCTACGCAGCGGCCGTGGCCAGCAAGCTCGGCCTGCGCGTCGGGGTCGTCACCAGCGCCCATCCCGACTACGATATCGAGACCACCCTGCCCGACGCCCTCATCCATCGTCTGCCCTCACCCGTGACGACGACATTTGAGAACATCTACGCGAGCGGGCATCGCACTCAGTACCTGCGCGCCGTCGCCGCGCCCATCGACTGCGACGCCCTGCCCCACGAATGGGAGACGACGCCTATCGTTCTCCTCGGCCCGCTGGCCCAGGAAGTCGATCCCGCCATCGTCGACTGCTTTGAAGGCTCGCTCATCGGTGTCACGCCGCAGGGCTGGATGCGCGCCTGGGACGAGAAGGGCCGCGTCCACTTCACGCCCTGGACCACCGCCCGCCAGGTGTTGCAACGCGCCGACGTCCTCGTCTTCAGCGAAGAGGACGTCGCCCACAACCAGGCGGTTATCCAGGAGATGATTGGCCTGGCGAAGCTCGCCGTCGTGACGCACGGTCCGCTGGGCGTCAACGTCTACCGTGACGGCGCCATGACCCACTTTCCGGCCTACCAGGCCGTCGAGGTCGATCCCACCGGCGCCGGTGACACCTTTACCACTGCATTCCTCATCCGCCTGCACGAGACGGGCGACCCGTTCCAGGCCGCCCCCTTCGCCAACGCCACCGCCTCGTTCGTCATCGAAGGCGCGGGCGTCACGACTCTGCCCACACGCGAGCAAGTCTTCGCGCGCATGCGGCAGGGCCGCTTGATCGAGGCGTAGGGCTGCCCATGGCGCGCGTCTACGCGTTCGCCAACCAGAAGGGCGGCGTTGGCAAGACGACCAGCGCCGTGAGCCTGGCGGATGCTCTCGCGATACGCCGCCTGCCCACCCTGCTCATCGACCTTGACCCCCAGGCCAACGCCACCAGCTCCCTCGGCTTCGACAAGCGCCAGATCCAGCGCTCGCTCTACCACGTCCTGCTCCACGATACCCCGCTGCGCGACGTAGTCCAGTTGACCGACCGCGTTCACTTGGACCTGGCCCCCTCGTCGCCCGCCCTGGCCGGGGCGGAGGTTGAACTAGTGTCCCAGTTGGGCCGCGAGTACCGTCTGCGTGAAGCCCTCGCCACCGTCCGCGACCAATACGACTACATCCTCATCGACTGCCCGCCCAGCCTGGGCCTGTTGACGGTCAACGCCCTGGCCGCCGCCGACGGCGTCATCATCCCCGTCCAGTGCGAGTACCTGCCCCTGGAAGGTCTCGCCATGCTCATGCAGACCATCGACCTGGCGCGCCGCCGCCTCAACCCCGGCCTGGTCGTCCACGGCGTTATGATGACCATGTACGATGGGCGCACCAACCTGGCGCAGCAAGTCGTGGCCGAGGTCCGCCAGCACTTCGGCGACCGCCTGTTTAGCACCGTCGTGCCGCGCAACGTCCGCTTGAGCGAAGCGCCCAGCTTTGGCCGCACCATCTTCCAGTACGCGCCTTCCTCTCCTGGCGGCGTCGCCTACGCCCGCCTGGCCGAGGAGCTAGTCGCGCGTGACGCGACCCCGGCCGAGCAAGCCAACGGCAGCTGAGACCACCGGCTCTTCCTGCGCAGATTCCCATATATGACGTTGTCTAGTATAATTGGCCCATCATCCCATCTAGGCGAAGCGCTTGGACTCTGCATCCTCGGTTGACGGCGTTCTATCTGATTGACGGCTGAACGCTGGCTTCATATCGTGGAGAACCACGACGATGTCGCAGGCTATCATGACGACGTCCTGGCTACAGTCGAGAGTCCGGAACTCGTCCTAGGCGGCTATCGAGGCTCGCTCATCGCCGTTCGTAGTTATGGACGAAATCGCTACTTGTTCGTCATCTATCGGGAGGTATCTCGGGACGATGGCTTTGTCATCACTGCCTATTTTGCTGACAAGGTTGACTGCCGGAAGGTAATATGGAGAAGACGCTAGACCCCAGTGTGCCCTCGTCTATTCTCGGAGCGCTGCCGCATCTACTGCACTTCCCCAGCGCTCACTTCTCAGTGGACTACGACAGGGACGCCGATGTCCTCTACATCAGCTTCCAACGTCCGCAGCAGGCAACGACGACTGACATGACCGACGACGGCATCCTCTATCGCTACTGCGATGACCAACTCGTAGGGGTCACAGTCCTCGAGGCCTCTACACGTACCCCAAACCTTGCTTGATTGAAGCGATGCCCAAGTCCCTCGGCGGCCTTGGCCGCGGCCTCGGTTCCCTCCTCCCCGGCGCCGACGAGACGCCCGGCGGCTCGGCCGTCCTCGACGTCCCCGTCGCAGCCATCCAGCCCAACCCCTACCAGCCGCGCCACGCCGTCGACGCCACCGCCCTTGAAGAGCTGGCCCAGTCCATCCGCGAGCACGGCCTGATCCAGCCCCTCATCGTCACCGTTCGCGACGACCGCTACCAACTCATCGCCGGCGAGCGCCGCTGGCGGGCCGCCCAACTCGCCGGTCTGGCGACCGTTCCGGTCATCGTCAAGGAAGCCGCCGCCCAGGCCATGCTCGAGCTGGCCCTGGTCGAGAACATCCAGCGCGCCGACCTCGACGTGCTCGAAGAGGCGGGCGCGTATCAGCAACTCAGCCAGGAGTTTGGTCTGACCCACGACCAGATCGCGGCCCGCGTCGGCAAGAGCCGCGTCGCCGTCACCAACACCATCCGCCTGCTGCGCCTGGAGCCGCCGCTGCGCGAAGCCATCGCCCAGGGCCGCATCAGCGCCAACCACGGCCGCGCCCTGCTGCCCCTGCCGCCCCAGGTCCAGGTCCGCGCCCTCGAACTGGTCGAGCGCCAGGGTCTCAACGCCCGCCAGACCGAGGCCCTCGTCCGCAAGCTGCTCGAAGTCGGCGACGAGCCGCCACCCAATGAGCCACCGCGCCGCGTCCCGACTCCCGAGACCGTCGACCTCCAGGACCAGTTCCGACAGGCCCTCAACACTAAGGTGGACCTCGTGCGCGGCAAGAAGGGCGGCCGCCTCGTCATCCACTTCTATTCCGACGAGGAATTGCAGACCCTCTACGACGCCCTCGTCCAGCGCTGACACCTAACTATGACCTCCATCCCCGCCTCCACCCCACCCATCTGCGACTACGAAGGCAGCCCCTATCGGACCGCCTTCTGGACCGAGGAGCGCCGCTACGAGGACCTGGCCGACCGCGCCGCTCTGCGCAGCCTCCTGCCCCCGCGCGGCCGCCGCCTGGCCGAGATTGGGGCGGGCTTTGGCCGCCTGGCCGATCTCTACCAGGGCTATGACCACGTCATCCTGCTCGACTACTCCAGCTCCCTGCTGCGCGAGGCCCAAGCGCGCTACGGCCAGGGCCGACGCGTCTCCTACGTCGTCGCCAACTTCTACTTTCTGCCTCTGGCCGACGCCACCCTGGACACCGCCGTCACCGTGCGTGTCCTCCACCACGCCAAGGACCTGCCCGCCGTCGTGCGCGAGATCGCGCGCGTCGTGCGCCCCGGCGGCAGCTACGTCACCGAGTACGCCAACAAGCGCAATCTCAAGGCCATCGCCCGCTGGCTGTTGCGCCGCCAGCCCGACAACCCCTTCAGCGCCCAACCCTACGAGTTCGTCCCCCTCAACATCGACTTCCACCCCGACTTCATCGAGGGCACGCTGGCCGAGGCGGGCCTGACCGTCGATGACCAGCTTGCCGTCTCCATCTTCCGCATTGCTCTCGTCAAACGCCTCGTGCCCGCCGCCTGGTTGGCCGCCATCGACCAGGCTCTGCAGCGTCCTCTCGCCCCGTTGCGCCTCACACCCAGCATGTTCCTGCGCGCTCGCCGCGTCTAGACAAACAAAAGGGGGCAGGCGTCGCCTGCCCCCTTCGGGTTATGGATAAGGACCGGGTGGTCGATTAGGAGCGACTGGCCTGGCGATTCAGGGCCAGACCCAGACCGATGGCGAACAGGCCGACGATGATCACCCACAGCATGGTGAAGAACGGGTCCGATTGACCCGTCGTCGGCAGCGCTGAGGGCGTCGTTGTCG
>CAZLBQ010000122.1:0-13584 GCA_964557745.1 uncultured Anaerolineales bacterium | reverse complement strand
TCGATCTGGTTTTTGGCGTCGATGAGAAGACGACTGTAGTCGCGTAACGCTTTGACCCACATGTCGTCGGGTGTGTCAGGGCCACCTGCCGAGTTCTCCAATTCGGGCAACAGGTTGAAGGTATACCACTCGCGCAAACTGCCAATCGGCCCAGTGCGGTGGTCAACTAGCCACTGCTTGAAGGTTAGCGGCTGCCACACATAGCTAAGCGTTGGAGTTGGTCCGGGATTCTCATTAGGTAGTTGGATAGGTCGTACGCCGTGGTCGAAGTCGGTCCGTCGAATGTCCTTACTGACGATGAGCGAGCCGGGATGATCCTGGGCATAGCCACCAATTCCGTCTAGCGTAGTGCCATTGTCGGTCTCTCGATCCAATGCCTCAATCAAACCGTCCGTACTATCATACACGTAGGCGATCTTGTACTCGATGAGGTGCTGGCGCGAACGGGGGTCAAGGTAGTTGGCCCACGAGTTGGTCCATGCCTTGCGATTGAAGAAGTAACGCTCTACAGCGCCGTCGGCGTTGTAGTCAGCTGCGAAGGTCTGTGCCAGCTCATCAATCCTATCTATCTGGGCGCCCTCCCATCCTCGCACAATCGGGGTCGGGGTAGCAGCAGGCGGGTTTACGAAGCCCTCTCGACATGAGATTGGTGTCCCGGTCGAAACCAGGGTGGGCGTTGGACCACTGGGCGGCACGCCAGGAGTATGGGATGGCGTACCATTCCAGTCCTGAGCACGCGCCGTGTAGCACTGCATCTCCCATAAGCCGGGTGTAGGCTGTGGGAAGGGAGTACCGATGGAGAACGTCTCCCAGTTCGCCAGAGCGGCGCCTGCCCAGGGTTGCGGAAAGACGTTGGTGTCGCGGTACTGATAGGCTTGATTGTTATCGTTCCACGTTCGCCCATTCGAGAAGCCCGCGTACCAGTTCCAGGCTCGACTCGAACCGACAACTTCATCTTGTACAAACATCATATCTGCCGCGTGGTCGCCGTCGTAGTCACCTGGTACAGGATACTTCACCCCGGACTTGGTGATGTTGCCTACGTTCAAGATGCTTAGATCGCGCGAGGAGCGGAATTTCCACCAGATACTGCCGCCGCCATTGGGGATCACCGCCACAGCAAGGTCGGCCACGAAGTCGTAGTCATAGTCGGCTACGACGGGGTAAGCGGTGTCGTTTGACGAAGCAAGCGCAAACGGACCTACATCAACGACCGTCTCTGTTTGGAAGGCGGTGATGGGGCCACCCGTCGCGTCATTGAACTTGCCGTTGCCGTTGCCTGTAGCGTTCGACTTACGGAAGCGAAAAGTACAGCCTGTCACCGTGCTCGTGCTGCATGACATCGTTCCGAAGTCCGCTTTTCCGTCACCATCCAGGTCCGGCCCAACGAAAGGGCGGCCAATCGACGTTGAGATGACGAACGAGTCGTAGTTCGCGTAGCTGCGCCGCGACCGCACTGTGTAGAAGTAGGTTGTTCCCAGACCACTGTTGATCTGGGAGACCACGAGATCATCCAACTGATCGCCATCCACATCGGCCAGGAAGAAGTCGACGGTAGTTTGTGGAGCGTGGCCGGTCGGGACACCCGTAGGCACGTAGATCGAAGCGTAGCTCTGGTAGGCTACCGAAGACCTGTAGTAAGTCAGGTAACGTGTGCTGCGGTTGAGACACGCTAAATCGGGTAGGTTATCGCCATCGAGATAGCCTACCAGTGGAATCACCCGAAGTGGGTCGGTAGCATCATAGCAGACAGCGACATTGTAGATCTTCATATTGTCCTGCAAATAGCGATCCACGCTCTGCCAGTTGTTACCGAAGCCACTACGATAATCACTAGTTGTCGATGTGTTGACAAACGCTTCGGCACGCTTACCAGAGAGAGTCAGCAAATACTCGGCGGTGAAGGAGCCGTCGTTCTCGGGATCACTCTTGCGACGGAAAGTCACAATATCGGACATCCCATCATTGTCGAGATCGGGGGCGCTATAAGCTTGCTGGTCAAGCTTGCCATCGCGTTCGTAGTCGAACGGGGCGCCGACGACTACATCGGAGTAAGGCATTGTGGCTGCGACAGCTGTCGTGCCATAGGTGCGAAAGAGCGAGATTGTCTGGCTCTGAGCTTCGGCAGGCTGCTGGGAATACAGGCTAACCAGCACCAACGTTACGATCACAACCACGAGTAATCCAATCATACGTGGAGAGTGTGGAGAGGTGTGAGTCGTCATCGTTCTCCCAATTGAGAACAGTTGTTTTGGCTGGAACATGAAGATCATCTCCTTCGATCAGCATCAGGTCGAACAGGGTAGGGTCGGGGCGCCGCCCGGCGTCTGCCGGGCGGCGCAGTTGGGTTAGCGCTTACGGGGTCGGCCGGGATGACCCGTATTCGCGCCCTGGCGGTAGCGGTGTAAGCATTGGCGCTCGGCAGCCGTCAGTGTCTCATCCCGCAGGCGCTTCTCGGCAATGGCCTGGATTGCCTCGGGCAACGCCAGGTCTGGCGCGGTCGGGCTGTCGTCGCCTTCGTCCAAGTCGTAACAATCCCAGACGGCCCACGCCCGGCCTTTCTCAACCAGGTCAGGGTAAGTGTCCAGCGACTCGACACGCTGCCAGGCGTGGCCGTGTCGCTCCGCGTCTTCACCCACGTGCGCTGGCATCCCGTCCCGTCGGAGTTGGTCTTCCCAGTAGGCCAGCAAGTCGTCGTGGCCCATGCGCTACCTCCCCTGGGGGTAGGCCTGGGACTGCGGGCTGCCGGGCGGGATGGACCGTCGTGCCAGGACGTCGCATGGGGGCCAGGACGTCGAGTTGGCTGAGATGAGAGGGTAACGAGGAAGCTGTCGGGTCGTGGATGACGCAGCCAGGGGGGAAGTGGGGTAGCCGCCGACCTACCCGCGTCCCAGGCGTGGCGTGTGTCTGGCAGCCGACAGGGCGCTCGCGCCGCCCCTTCGGCTACCTTGCAACGGTGAGCAGGGGTTTGTCAGATAGTCGTCTGTCAGGTCATAGTCGCCTCCTAGACTGGGCTGGCGGGGGACGCAAAAACGCCCCGTCGAGAGGGGCAGTCCCTCTCGACGGGGCGTTGGTCGAGTATCTCGCCCCTGGATGTAACATCCAACGGGGCTAGTGCATCAGTATACTAGGTGGGCGGTGTTTGAGGTATAATGCTCACCGGTACGGAACGCGACGGGAGTGGGAGAGTAGAGCACATGGAAAACGTGATTATTATGGGGTCGGGCATGGCAGGGTTGACGGCGGCCATCTACGCGGCGCGCGCCAACCTGGAGCCGTTGTTGATCACCGGCAACGAGTTGGGCGGCCAGATCGCGACGACCACCGACGTCGAGAACTATCCGGGCTTTCCGGAAGGGTTGACCGGTCCCGAACTGTACGAGGCCATCCAGCGCCAGGCCGAGCGCTTCGGCACGCGGGTTCAGATTGACGAAGTGACGAGCGTCGAGTTTGCCGACCCGATTCACAAGGTCGTCACTCACAGCGGGGAGTACGAGGCCAAGGCGTTGATTATCGCCACCGGCGCGTCGCCCAAGAAGCTGGACGTGCCTGGCGAGGCCGAGCACATTGGGCGCGGCGTCTCTTACTGCGCGACGTGCGACGGCTTCTTCTTCCGCGGCAAGAACCTCATCGTCGTCGGCGGCGGCGACAGCGCCCTCCAGGAGGGCCTGTTCCTGACCAAGTTCGCCAACAAGGTCGACATCGTCCACCGCCGCGACCAGTTGCGCGCTGGCCCCGTCCTCCAGGAGCGCGCCCGCCAGAACGAGAAGATGGGCTTCATCTGGAACTCGGTCGTCAAGCGCGTCGACGGCGACGGCTCCGTCAAGGCCGTCACCCTGGCCGACACACAGACGGGCGAGGAGCGCGCGCTGCCTGTCGACGGCATCTTCGTCTACATCGGCCACTTCCCGAACACCCAGTTGTTCAAGGGCCAGCTCGCCATGGACGACCAGGACTACCTCATCATCGACCCCAACATGATGACGAGCGTGCCCGGCGTCTTCGCGGCCGGCGAAGTCCACGACCACATCTACCGCCAGGCCATCTCCTCGGCCGGCTTCGGCGCCATGGCCGCCATCTCGACCGAGCGTTACCTGGCCAGCATGGAGCACCGCCTGGCCCGCGTCGAGACGTGGTAGCCCCTTGACCTGGAAAGATGTCGCGCGCGTGGCGGTGGGCCGCGCCAACCAGCCCCTCGCCACGCGCCGCCTGCTGCGCTATCTCCGCGCCACCCCGCCGCCCTACCAGGTCCAGGTGGGGTCGGGGCTGGTGCAGCGGGCGGGCTGGCTCAACACCGACATCGGCCCCCGCGCCCGCTACTGGCTCGACATGGGCCGCCCCTTCCCCTTCCCCGACGCCTCGGTCAGCCGCCTGTTCTCGGAGCACGTCGTCGAGCACGTCACGCCCGACATCGTCCACCGCTTCCTGCGCGAAGCCTACCGCGTCCTGACGCCCGACGGCATCCTGCGCCTCCTGACCCCCGACGCCGAGGCCCACGCCCGCGAGTACCTGGCCCGTTCCCCCCTGGCCGACGCCCTGGTCCAGCGCGCCGCCCGCCTGGGCTACTACAGCCGCTCGCCCGTCGACATCCTCAACCTGACCTTCCACGCCAACGGCCACCGCTACATCTGGGACGAGGCCAGCCTGCGCGCCGCGCTCCAGGCGGCCGGCTTTACCCGCGTCGAGCGGCGCGCCGTCGGCGACAGCCAGGACCCGGCCCTGGCCGCCATGGACGTCCACTTCGCGCCCGACGACCCGGCCATCCCCATGACCCTCGTCCTCGAAGCCCGCCGCTAACCACCCCTTCGACTGTCACCCCGGTGAACCGTAGCCCTGAGCCACGCGAAGGGGCAGCGAGGGGTCTGCTCTGGGAGCGCTGGTCGAAGGGATGCCTTGCTCCGCTGCTCACACCCTTCGACTGTCATGCCGAACGAAGTGAGGCATCTGCTCCGCCTGCGTCGCCAGAGCAGACCCCTCACTCCGTTCAGGGTGACAATGGCCGCCGCCTCAAGTCCGCGCTACGCCGTCGCCCTTAGCCCGGCCCGCCCTGCGCCAGCAGGCTCGCCAGGGCAGCAACCCCGAACCCCACGATGATGACCCCCGCCAGCCGGTTGACCCACACCATGCCGCGCGGCGTGAACGCCCCCCGCAGCAGGCTCACCCCGCCGCTCAGCGCCAGCCACCACAGCGCCGAGCCGAGGAAGACCCCCACCACCAGCCAGCCCGCGCCCGCGAGGCCCGCGCCCGTGTCGGCCACCCCCAGCCCCGCGAAGATGACGGTAAAGGAGAAAATGGTGGCCGGGTTAGTCAGCGTCAGGAACACCGTCGAGAGGTACGCCCCCAGCAGCCCGCCCTCGGCCGTCGCCGTCGCCGCCTTGTCAGCGGGTTGGGCGCGGAACGTCTTGACGCCCAGGTAGATAAGGAACGCGCCGCCCAGCAGGCGCAGCCAGAACTGGCCGCCCGCCAGGACACTCGCCACCGCCGTCAGCCCCAACGCCGCAATCGCCCCGTACACCATGTCCGCCGTCGCCGCCCCCAGCCCCGACACGAAGCCCACCACGCGGCCGTAGGCCAGGGTGCGCCGAATACACAGCACCCCAATCGGCCCCACCGGCGCGGCAATGGCGAACCCCAGTACCAGACCCCGCAGCACAATCGCCGCCGCCATCCGGCTCTCCTTTTAGACAAAACAAAAACCGCCAGACCGTTGGGTCTGGCGGTGGATACGCTCTAGCGAGGCAGCGCGCCTATCCAGACCTGGGGTCCGGCGGGGAGAGGCGCTGCGGATTAGAAAGAGTAAGGGTCATCACGTGCCCCGCATAGTGAGCATCATGCCCACCGATTTGAGGACAATCACCGCGTCGAGCCACAGCGACTGGTGCTTGATGTAGTACAGGTCGTACTGCAACTTGACCATCGTCTCGCCCACCGAGCGCGCGTAGCCGCTATGGACGAAAGCCCACCCCGTCGCGCCCGGCCGCACGGCGTGCCGCGCCCGGTAGAAGGGGATGCTCTTCTCCAGCTCGGCCACCAGTTCCGGGCGCTCCGGCCGCGGCCCGACAAAGCTCATGTCGCCCTTCCAAATATTCCACAGTTGCGGGAATTCGTCAAGCCGCGTGCGGCGCAGGAAACGCCCCACGTGCGTCACGCGCGGGTCGTCGGGCGCGCACCACACGGCGTGGTCGCGCTCGGCGTCGGCCACCATCGAGCGCAGCTTGTAGACCGCGAAGACGCGGCCGCCCTTGCCGACGCGCTGCTGGGTATAGAACACCGACCCCTTCGAGTCGAGCTTGATCGCCAGCGCCAGGAACGGCAGCCACACCAGGTAGACCGCCAGGACGACCGACGACAGGGCCAGGTCGAACAGGCGCTTGATGGCCGAGTAGACCAGGCTGTTGCCCTGGTGGTCGAGGGGCAGCACGACATACCACTGGTCGCCGACGTGCTCGACGGGCACGCGCCCCGTGATGTTCTCGTACAGCAGGGCCATCGGCGTGATCTGGATGCCCTGCTCCTGGCAGTCCAGCAGCGACTGGAACAGCGCGCCGCTGCTCATCTCCGGCACCGCCAGCACAATCTCGGTGATGCCATACTGCCGCGCCAGGCGGACCAGGTCATGGGAGTCGCCCAGGACGGGGGCTACGCCGTCGGCCGTCGGCCCGTCGTCGACAAAGCCCATCACGCGGTACGTCCGGTCCAGCCCGTCCTGGATGGCGCGGGCGATGACCTGGCCGCTCGGCCCCGCGCCCAGAATCAGGACCCGCTGCTCGAACACGGCGCGGTGCAGCAGCAACGCATACACGCCCCGCCACGCTCCGATCAGAGCGAGGGACAGCACGCCAAAGAAGATGACCACCACGCGGTTGAGGGAGTTGGGCGGGGAGACAAAGTAGATGAGGAAGTAGATGACCAGCATGCTGGCCGTGATGCGCAGCAGCGCCAGGGCCGTGGCCGGGAAGCTGGCCGTGATGTCCGGGCGGTAGAAGTTCGCCAACGCCGCCGTCAGCCCCCACAGCCCACCGAGGATAACAAACCACCGCCAGTGGGAGGCCACAAACGCGACCGAGAACTCCAGGTCGCCGCGCTCGGTCCACAGCCACAGCGCAGCCACCACCGCCAGCGCCAACAGGGCCGCGTCGCCCAGCGCCAGCAGGGTGCGGCGCTCGGACATGCGGAGCGGTATGGCGCGCGTGGGCACAGCGGGTGAAGCCTGGACGTGAACCGTCATGTCTGTCCGTTCTCGGTGTCGGTCGTCTCTCCGTTAATAACGCATCCGCCGCCCCAACGATACGCGGCAGCGGCGGTGAATGGAACAATGACGCGTGAATCATGCGGGAACCGCTCCGACGGTCATGCCGAGAATGCCATGTCGCCATCGACAGGCGACGAGGCAAGAACTCCTCGGACTGTCATGCCTCACGCAGTGAGGCCGCGCCGCCCGGCCGGCGCTACCCGCGTCCGACGGCAAGAACCCCGCCGACGGTCATGCCGAACGCAGTGAGGCATCTGCTCTGGCAGCGCCGCCACAGGAGACCCCTCACTGCATTGGAGGGGACCGTCGAAGGTTCTAAGCAGCACAACGACGCCTCTACTCTGCGAACGAGACGGATCGCCCGGCGCACCCGGCATCCCTCCGACCGATGTCGAGCCTGATGGGCGCTGCGCGTGATGTCGTAGCGCCGACTTCAGTCGGCTGCCTTAGCATGAGTTGGGACCCGACAGGTCTTGGAGACCTGTCGGATCTGCCGCAGCACGACTCCCTCACCACCTTGCCTGAGCGCCTGTCATTCACAAGTGGGCGTCCAGCGCCGTCAGGAAGGTGCGCGCGATGCGGTCCCAAGTGTAGCGTTCCTCCACCAGCCGCCGCGCCGCCGCCACCCGCGCCTCGACCGCCGGCCCGCCCGCCAACGCCGCCTCAATCCCCGCCACCAGCCCCTCGACGTCCCGCACCACGGTCACATACGGCCCCGCGATCATCTCAATCTCGTAGCCCGGTGTCGTGAGCACCGGCTTGCCCAGCGCCATATACTCAAACAGCTTCAACGGCGAGGCGAAATCGCTCACCCGGTCGCGGGTAAAGGGAATCAGCGTCACGTCCATCGCCGCGACGTAGTCCAGGCCCAGCGCGTGGGGGACCGGGCCCGGCAGGACAACGTTCCTCAACCCCCGCGCCGCCACCTCCGCCTTCACCCCCTCCCACGCCCGCCCGCCGCCCACCAGCAGGAAGGTGACGTCGGGCAGCCGGGCCGCCGCCGCCAGCGCCAGGTCGAAATCGACAAAGTACTCGAACGCGCCCAGGAAACCGACGATGGGCGGCTTGAACTGGGGGCGCAGGGCGCGGCCGTCCGCCCCGTCAATCTCCGCCCGGTCGACACCGTTCGGCACCAGCACCGCCCGCGGCCCAATCTCGGCCCGCAACCCCGCCGAGCAGGTGGTCACGAGATCGGCCCGCTCAATCAAGCGCTGGAAGAGGTGGCGCGCCGCCTGCCCCGGCCCCAGCCTTGCCAGCGGACCCAGCTCAAAGTTGAGCATCGTGACCAGGTCGTCGGCGATGTCGAACACCACGCGACACGGCGCGTCCACCATGAAGGCCTGGGGGATATTGTAGAGGAGGAGCGCGTCCACCCGCTCCTCGCGCACCACCCGCGCCACACTCCGCTGCGTCACGACGGACACGAGGCCCTTCTTCACCAGCTTGTCAAAGGGCAAGGGCCGCCGCCACACCCCGCTCGGCAGCGCCACCTCCCGCGTCTGGAGGCGCGGCGGCAAGGGGACGTCGTACTCCGTGTAGTTCGTCTCCCGCGACGGGCGCGGCGGCGGCTCCAGCACGATCACCTGGTGGCCCTGCCGCGCCAACTCGCCCAGCAACTGGTGGTAGCGGCTCCAGTTAGCCGACCGCCACCGCGCCAGGTAGGGAAAGAGGAACCTCACGCTTCCCCCTGCTGCCTGACCCTCGACGGCTGCCCTCCGCCCGACGTGTCTTGGCCGCCGTCGGCCGTCGGCGGTCGGCCGTCGCGCGCCGTCCGCCGCACGCTCAGCCACGCCTCCCGCGACGTAAGCGCCGTCTTCAGCCCGCGCAGCCACATCACTCCGTACAGCGGTGCGCGCAGCAGCACGCGGGCGTAGACGCCCGGCTGCTCGACCGCCAACAGGCCGAGGACATAGTACGCCAGATCGACGCCACTGGCGACCAGCAGCAGCCGACCGGAGAGGCGCAGGCTACTAAGGGCGCGGCGCTGGCCCCCTAGCCGGGCGGTCGCACTCAACCCGACCCCCAGCCCCGCCTTGAGAGCCAGGAAGAACGTCTTGGGCCGCAGGCCCAGCGTCAGCGCCAGCGCCGCGTCGCCGGGCCGCCCCGACACCAGCAGCCGCAGCAGCGTCGGCCCGTAGGCGCGGTAGAGCGCGAAACGCCCCTGGAGCCAGCGCGCCCGTTGGCGCGCCGCCAGGGCCGCATCGGCCGGTTTCGGGTCGCCGATAATCGCCCTCGGCGCGAAGGCAATGGGGATGCCCCGCTCGGCCAGCAGCAGCGACAGCTCGCTGTCCTCGATACTCGTCCGCAGACGCGGCGTCAACTCCGCCAGCAGGCGCGGCGGCAGCGCCATCCCCGTCCCTCGCAGCGGCGCCGACCACCCCAACCCCGCCCGAGCCACGTCGTCCACCGCCTGCGAGAGGATCTCCGAATAGGCCGCCAGCGAGGCCACCGTCGCGCCGTCGGCGTAGCGGGGCTGGACACAGCCTTGCGCCACGGGTGCCCAGTCAAGCGCCCGGGCCAGCTCGGTCAGGGCGTTGGGCGCGAGGCGCGTGTCCGCGTCAAGAATGACAACGGCGTCCACATCCGCCAGGGCATTGGCGGCCGTCTTCAGGAACCACGCCAGCGCCGCCGCCTTGCCGCGCGGTTCGGCCTCGCGCCGCTCCCAGATGCACGCCCCAGCCGCCCGCGCTGTGTCCGCCGTCGCGTCCGTGCAATTGTCGGCGATGACGTGGACCGCGGTGCGCGGCGGCGGGTAGTCGCTGGCGCAGACCGCCGCCACCGTCGCCCCGATGACGCCCGCCTCGTCGTGGGCCGGGATGACCACGGCAAGACGCGGCCGGAACGGGCGGCAGGCGGCAGGCGGTAGGCGGCAGGCGACAGGCCGTAGGAAGAGGTGGGAAGGGGTCGGAAGGCGGCGGGTTGGTAAGGACGACCACACTCGCCCGACAAGGCTGTAGGCGAGATACAGAGCGCGGAACAGCGAGTCGAGCACCAGCGGCGCGCTGGCGAGGGTCAAGACAAGACCGAGCAGGCAAGAGCCGTCAGCCATCAGCGACTGGTTGTCGGCGAAGCGTGAGCGGTGGTCACCCGTCGGCGGTCGGCGGTCGGTCGTCGGCGGCCTAGAGGTAGTAGACAAAGCGGTCCATACCCCGCGAGAACACCCACCAGCCGACAATCAGCGCCACGAAGGCCCAGATAAAGCTGTACCCCAGATAGTGAAAGTCGGGCCGTACTCCCCAGTAGACCGGAAAGCGGAAACTCTCCACGATATAGAACATCGGGTTAGCTTTGACCAATGGCAGGTATTGGGGCGGCACAATCTCGATCGGGTACATGATGGGCGTTAGGTACATCCAGGCCGTCAGGATAATCTGGTACATCGGCCCGACGTCGGCAAAGAAGACACCCAACGCCGCAATCAGGAGCGAGACACCCAGCGTAAACACAACCAGCGGGATCAGGGCAATGGGCAGCCATAACAGGTTCCACGTCATCGGGTGCCGCAAGACCAGCATAATGGGCGCCAGGACGATAAGCGCCAGCAGGAAGTTTATGAATCCGGAGATGATAGACGAGACCACGAACATCGACTTGGGAATATACACCCGGCGCAATAGAGACGCGTTACCCAGCATGACGGTCATCCCGGCGCTAGTGCTCTGTGCGAAGAAGCTCCACAACAGGAACGCCGACAGGAAGTAGATAGCAAAGTTGGAGATGGCAAAGCGAAACAGATTCGAGAAGACAATGGTTGTCACAATCATCATCATCAAGGGGCTAAGCATCGTCCACAGGAATCCCAGGGCCGAACGCTTATAGCGCACCTTCAAGTCACGCGACACGAGATTAGACACCAACTCACGATAGCGCCCAATCTCGCCCACTTCATGAAAGAACCCACCCAGCGCCCTGTCATTCCGACCTAATGTAGTCAAGAGATTCGCCACGATTTCTCTCCCATCTACCTCGCCCTGGTCAATACAACGTGCGCACCACAGCGTCGGATACGCCCAGAATTATAGCCGCGATAGGGCAAGGCCTGGGAATCGTGAGCGGGGTGCCACGGTAGAGAGAGGCACCCCGCTCATCCTCAACTAGCCGTCTTCAGGGGAGGCCGTCCCAATCGCCGGTAATGGGGTCATCGCCCGGCATCCCCAGGTTGAAAGCAATGTCCGCGATACCCTGCGTGTTGCTGTTACGCAAGTAGAACCAGCCCTGGCGGTAGACACCAATCGTAGCGATGCCATCCCCATCCCAATCCCCCGCCAACCCCACATCCCCCGGCGTCCCGTAATCCAACTCCTTGTCCGCCCATCCCGACGCATTACTGTACTTGAGGTACAAGTGGCCGTTGCTGTTGCGGTACACCCCCGTCGTGTCAAACCCCTGCCCAATCCAGTCCCCCGCGATGGGCGTGTCGCCCGGATTGCCCAGGTTGAAGCTCAGTTCCGCCGGCCCCGCCTCGTTCGCGTTGCGCAGGTAGAACAGCCCATTGCGGTAGATACCGATGGTGTCAATACCATCGCCATTCCAGTCCCCCACGATGGGAATGTCCCCCGGCCCCCCGAACGCGACCACGATGTCGGCGATGCCCTGGGTGTTGGTGTTGCGCAGGTGGAAGACACCCTGGCGGTAGATGCCGATGGTGGCGATGCCGTCGCCGTTCCAGTCGCCCGCGATGCCCCGGTCGCCGGGGGTGCCGTAGTCGAGTTCGAGGTCGGCCCACCCTGACTCATTCTTGTTCTTGAGGTAGAGGTGGCCGTTGCTGTTGCGGTAGACGCCCGTCGTCGTCGCGTTACGCGGGCGCGCCGTGGCGGTTGCGGTCGCCGTGGCCGTGGGTGTCGCGGGGCGCGTCGCCGTCGCCGTGGCCGTCGCGGTGCGCGTGGCCGTCCGCGTCGCCGTCGCGGTGGCGGTGGCGGTACTCGTCGCGACCCCGGTCGCCGTTGGGGTACTCGTCAGCGCCCCCGTCGCCGTGGCCGTCGCCGTGCTTGTCGACGTGGCAGTTCGTGTTGCTGTGGCCGTGGCGAGGCCGGTGGCTGTGGCGGTCGCCGTCGCCGTGGCCGTCGCCGTGGGGGCCGGCGTGCGTGTCGGCGTGGCCGTCGCCGTCGCCGACGGTGTCATCGTCCGCGTGGTCGTCACCGTGGGCGTGGCGGTGAACGTCGCGGTGGGTGTGCGGGGCGGCGCCACCGAGTTCCAGCGGGCAAAGTAGTTGGATGCCTTGCCGCCCGCCATCGTGAAGTCCCCGCCCGCGTAGAGGTTGCTGCCGCTCAGCCCCAGGCTATAGACCAGATTGTTCGTCCCGCTGCCGAGCGCCGACCACGCCGTCCCGTCCCAGCGGGCGATGTTGTTGACGACGCCACCCCCCGCCAGGGGGAAGCGGCCGCCCGCGTAGATGTCGGTGACGTTGACGGCCAGCGTCCACACGGCGTAGTCGCAGCCCGAGCAGCCCGGCCCGCTCACGCCCGCGCCCAGCGCTGACCACGCCGTCCCGTCCCAGCGGGCGATGCCGTTGGCGCTGCCCCCGCCCGCCTGGGTGAACGTGCCGCCAGCGTAGACGCTGCCCGACGCCACCGCCAGGGCATACACGACGCTGTAGCACGCCTCGCCCGCGCAGCCGCTGACGCCGCTCCCCAGCGCCGACCAGGCGTTGCTGCGCCAACGCGCCACGCGGTTGACCGTCGTGACCGTCCCGCCGGTGGTGGCCGTCGTGAACCACCCGCCCACGTAGATGTCGTTGCCGTCGATGGCGATGGCCCGCACCCAGTCGTTGACGCCGCCGCCCAGCGCCGACCACGCCGAGCCGTTCCAGCGCGCAATGTAGTTGGCGGTGACGGAACTGCCGCTGTTGGTGGCCGTCGTGAAGTAGCCGCCGACGTAGACGTTGCTGCCGCTGACGGCGATGGCGCGCACCCAGTCGTTGACACCGCCGCTCAGCGCCGACCACGCCGAGCCATTCCAGCGGGCAATATTGCTGGCGCTGACACCACCCGCGCGGGTAAACGCACCGCCCACGTAGACGTCGGTCCCGTTGACGGCGAGGGCGTAGACGGCGTCGTCGACGCCCCCACCTACCGCCGACCACGTCGTCCCATCCCAGCGGGCAATATTGCTGGCGCTCACGCCGCCCGCCGAGCTAAATGACCCCCCGACGTAGACGACGCTGCCGCTGACGGCGACAGGCCTGGCAGCCACCGCGGTGATCTGCTTCATCCAGTCATGGAACGACTTCTTCTTCGCACTGATCCTCACGCGCACCCAGGCCTCCACGGCGCCCGTGGCGATCGTCGGGTTCATCCAGTACGCGGGATGGGAGTGGGGCCGGATGGCCGCGG
>CAZLBQ010000121.1:0-13608 GCA_964557745.1 uncultured Anaerolineales bacterium | reverse complement strand
TCTCGCCGACGTAGACCACCAACTCGGCGTCGCGGTTGTGAAAGCGGTCGGTCCCCGTCGCGTCGGACGGCTGGTCCCCGCCCCGCGGCCGCAGGTGCGTCATGTACAGGCGGGGGACGTCGGGCCAGTCGGCCGGGCGGGCCAGCCGCACGTCGTGGCGCTCGGCGTACAGCGGCAGGGGATCGGGCGGCAGGGCGTAGTGCCGCCGCCACTCGGCGATCTCGTAGCCCAGGGAGCGATAGAAGCCGTACGAGAACGGGTAGAGGATACTGATGGGCACGCCGGCAGCGCGGAAGTGGGCGTGCGTCTCGCGCAGCATGAAGCGGGCGACGCCCCGCCGCCGGTTCTCCGGCGGCACGGCTACGCCGGCGATGGCGACCGCTGACACGGGGCCACCGGCCAGCCAGAGGTCCATCGGGAATGCCGTCAGGACGGACAGCATCTCGCCGTCGCGCTCGACGGTCAGCACGTCGCGCCAGGAGTAGCGGCTGTTACCCTCCATGCCCACGCGCACCTGATTGACGTCGATGCGGAAAGCGCGCGCGTCCAACTCGGCGGCGGCGCCAAGTTCTTCCTGGGTAATGGGCCGCAGGCGCAGCTCGGTCATTCTTCACTCCCTCCACGCTTGACGACTGACCATGGACGACAGACGACTGAGGGCAACGCCCATCGTCTATCGTCCATCGTCCACAGTCACATGAGCAGCGCCGTCGTCTCGTCGAAGCCGCACATGATATTCATGCACTGGACCGCCGCGCCCGACGCGCCCTTGATCAGGTTGTCGAGGGCGCAGCAGATGATGGCGTTGCCGCGCCCGTCGACGGCGGTGGCCGAGATGGTGACGCGGTTGGTCCCGACGACGTGGCGCAGCGTCGCCAGCTTGCCGACCGGTAGAATATGCATGAACGGCTCGCCCGCGTACGTCTCGCGGTAGAGGGCCGTCAAGTCCTCGCTGCTCAGAGCGTCCTTGAGCCGCACGTAGAGCGTGCTGAGGATGCCCTGGTTGACGGGCAGCAGTTGCGGCGTAAAGGTAACGGTGAACGGCGCGCCCGCGACGGCGCCCAACTCCTGCTCCATCTCCGGCACATGGCGGTGGACGTGGCCGATGTTGTAGGGCGACAGGTTGTCGTTGGCCTCGACAAAGTGATACATCAGGCCCAGCTTGCGCCCCGCGCCCGACACGCCGGACTTCGAGTCGGCGATGGCGTAGGGTTCGGCCATCAGCCCCTGCTTGACCAGCGGATACAGGCCGAGGATGACCGTCTGCGGGTAGCAGCCGGGATTAGCAACCAGGCGCGTCTCGCGGATGCGGCCGCGATGGAGTTCGGGCAGGCCGTAGACGGCCTGGGGAATCAACTCCGGGGCGGTGTGAGGCGTCTTGTACCACTTCTCGTAGGTCGCGGCGTCACGCAGGCGGAAGTCGGCCGACAGGTCAATGACCTTGACGCCCGCTTCGTAGGCGCGCTTGACCGCAGGCGCCGACGCGCCGTGGGGCAGGGCGGCGAAGACGACGTCCACCGCGTCCAGTGGCGCACTCTCGCTGCTGACGAGGGGGTCATCCCAGGGGCAGGCGAAGACGTCGGCCAGGGTCTGCCCCGCCGAGTTCTCGCTGGTCAGCCAGGTGAGTGTCACCTGCGGGTGGCGCTTGAGCATCTTCACCAACTCGTAGCCGGTATAGCCCGTCGCCCCATAGATGCCAACGCGGACCATAAGTCCTCCCAATAAAAAACTCCCAGACGTCGGTCTGGGAGCGCTTGTCGAGTCGCGGATACGAAATAAAGCCCCGTGGCGTCAGCCCAACCCGAACACGCGCGTCCCGCGCGGCGTACGCGAGCGGGGACGGACGACCAGGCCGTTGACAAAGACCACGAGATGCACTACAGTGTCCTCGTACCGGAGTTTGATATGGTGTACTATATCATAAACTGGGCCAGATGTCAAAGAAATGGCCGCCCAATCGCGTTATTTTAAGAGAATTGGCGGCCTACGCCCAGACCCTCAAGGTCTTCAAGACCTTGAGGGTCCAGGGGCAGGTTAAGGGAGAGAGGACTTGACACGGGCTGGACTATTCGCGCTCATCATCCTGGCGCTCACCACGCTGCCGCTGCGCGCCCACGGCGTGGCGGTAGACGGCGACGGCGGCGACTGGACGGGAACGTTTACGCCCCACGGCGGCTACGCCGAGGCGGCCGGCGAGTGGGGCTGGCGGGCCGAGGACGCCAACGGCATCCAGGAGCTGCGCGCGACCGCTGATAAGTCATATGTCTACTTCCTGGTCAGGCTGGCCGACGTGCCGACGGCGCGTGGCGACGGCGCGCCCCTGGTCCAGATCGCCGTCGATACCGACCAGAAGCCGGGCAGCGGCCAGACGGTCTTCGCGGGCTTCACGCGGACCCGCCTGGCCGACGGGCCGGCCAATTGGGAGCGGCTGGTCCGCACCACGTTTGGCGCGGGGCGGCTGTCGCCCGCCGTCCTCGACGCCAACTTTGGCGACCTCGCCAACAAAGAGGACATCGCCATCCTGGTCCCCCAGCGGCGCACGCTGGAGATGCGCGTGCGGTGGGCCGCGTTGGGCGTGACGCCACCGACGACGCTCCGCCTGACCGCCGTCCTGTTCACCTCCGACGCCCGCGACAACGTCAAGCCGGAAGGCGCGCTGGCGCTGGCCTGGGTCGAGCCGACGACCGCATCGCCAAGCACACCAGAGCGCGTCGCCGCCGCCTTCGATGTCTACTTCAAGGCCAACGGCGAGGCCGCCCCACCGCCCCAGCCGATGCGGGTTGGGCGGTGGGATGTGCCCGTGCCCCAGACGCTGCGCGAACCGCTGCTGTACGGGGCCATCGTCGGGGTGATCCTGGTCATTCTGGGCGCGCTGGCGAAGCTGCGCAGCCGCCCTAAGTCGTGGTGGTGGGGATAAGCCCCTCCTCCATCCCCCCTTACCCTCTTCCTCCCCCCAGGGCGAGGGGAGGAAGGGGGTGGAGAGCGCAGCGATGCGGGGGAAGGTGGGGGTCAGACCTGTTCGGCGGCGTCGCGGGCGGCGCGGACGTTGGCGTCGGGCGTGTCGACGGCGATGGAGCAAGCGGGGCCAAGAATCCACTTGCGGCCCTGGGTCGCCTGAGCCGCCGCGCGCGCCTCGGCCTGAATCTGGTCCGGCGTCCCGCCCTGGAGCGTTTCGTTGCGGATGCCACCGACCAGGCACAGCGAGGTCGCCTGGCGGGCCTCGGCCAGCGAGGGGTTGCCCGGCGCGCCGACCGCCCAGTTGACGGCGTGGACCGGGTAGTCGGCCAGCTTGAGCAGCATGTTGTTGTTCTTGCAGACGTGGAGCACGTTGAACGGCGCGTCCTGGACGGCGTCCAGCACCCGCAGGTCATACGGGCGGCCAAACTCGGCGTACTGGTCGTCGGTCAGCAGGTCGTAACTGGCCCAGTTGGTGGTGGCGAAGAACAGGCCGGTTGCGCCCGCGCGCAGGATACGCTGCGCGAAGTCGCGGAACGTCTCGGTGATAACCTCCAGCGCGCCGTGCACGGCCTGCGGGTCCTGGCGCATGTGGGCGATCAGGTCCTGGTTGCTGCCCACCAGGTCGCCAGCGATGGACAGCGGGTTGAAGAGCGTCTCGATGGCGTACATGGCCTCGCCCAGTCCGGCCCGAATCCGCTCCACGGCCTCGACTTGCTCGGCCAGTGGTCCGCTGTCCAGCGGCAGCGGCTTGAGACGCGCCCAATCGGCCACGCTGTGGACCGGGTGGCTCAAGACCACGGGTTTCACCAGCGGCTGGCCGCTGAACTTGAGCGTCACGCCCCACCCCTCGACGTGGTACGAGGCGCGGGGGTTGATCTTCATCCAGTCCCAGTCATAGCGGCGCTGCCAGGCCAGCATGGCCTCGGCCAGCCCCGCGGCCGTCTCCTCGCTCTCGTAGAAGTGCCGCCACAGGCTGACCGGCGGTCGGTCCACCGCCACCCCCTGCACCGCCGCATCGACCCGCGCCTGCTTGGTCAAGGTCGTCATCGCCATCGTCATACGCGAACCTCCTTCAGCTTTGCCAGCCACTCAGGAACCATCCTCCAGGGACGGTTGCGTCTGCCAATCCACCGGGTCATCGAGCAAGGGCGGGTCCAGCGACAAGGACACGGGCAGGGTAAAGTGAAAAATGGACCCAACCCCTTCGGTGCTCTCCGCCCAGATGCGCCCGCCGTGCAGGCGAATGAACTGCTGGGCGATGGGCAGGCCCAGGCCGGTGCCCATGATGTAGCGCGTGTCCTGCGACTCGACACGCACGTAGCGGTCGAAGATGCGCTCCAGGGCGCTGTGGGGGATGCCGATGCCGTGGTCCTGGATCGCGACGTGGACGACGTCGCCCTCTAGACGGCTCGTCACCCCAATCTCGCGGCCGGCGGGTGAGTACTTGATGGCGTTCTCGATCAGGTTGGTGAGGACGATGGTCAGTTTGTCGGTGTCGCCCGTGATGAGCGGCACAGTCGGGTCGAGGGTGAGACGCAGATGATGCTCCGGCCCCTTGAACTCGAAGACGTGGGCGACGGCCTCAATCAATTCGTTGATGTCGACCAACCCGACATCCAGCCCCATCTCCCCCGACTCGATACGGTCCAGGTCGAGCATCTCGCTGATTAGCCGACTCAGCCGCACCGCCTCATCCTGGATGTCCCGCGCGTAGCGCTTCATCTGGTCGGGTGTCAGATCGAGGTCGGCGATGAGTTCGCCGAAGGTGCGGATGCCCGCCAGGGCGCTGCGGAACTCGTGGCTGACCGTGGAGATAAACTCACTCTTAGCGTGGCTGATGCGCTGGAGGTCGGCGTTGGCGGCGCGCTGGGCCTGGAGGACTGCCTTCAGCTCGCTCTCGGCGCGCTTGCGCTCCGTCAGGTCCTGGCTCAACGCCACCAGGTACAGTGGTTGACCGTCATCATCCCGCACCAGAGCGACACTGACCATGCCCCAGATGACGGCGCCATCCTTGTGCAGAAAGCGCTGCTCGCGCTGATAGGAGTCGCGCTGCCCGGCCAGCATTTCCGCCAACAGCGCCTCCCTCGCCTGCCGGTCGTCGGGGTGAGTGATGTCCTGGAACGATTTCTGGGTCAGTTCATCGACCGTATAACCTACCATGTGGGCCAGCGCCGGGTTGATACGCAGGAATTGGCCCGTCGGGGTCTCGACCGCCATGCCCATCAGGGCGTTGTCGAAGGCGATGCGGAAGCGCGCTTCACTCTCACGCAGCCTGGTCTCCGCGACTTTGAGGCGCGTGATGTCCTGAAGGGTGCCGACCACCTTGATGGGTCGTCCGTCGTCACCGGCCACGACCTCAGCGTGGACAACCACGCTCCGCACTTCCCCGGTCGGGCGCACGAGCTGCAAGTCGAGCGCGATCGGCTGGAGGCTATAGACAGCGGTGCGCAGCGTCTGGTACACCCGCGCGCGCTCGTCGGGGTGAAACAGCGCCAGCAACTGCTCGGCGTCCAGGCTGCCCGACAGGGGAAGACCGCAGATGTGGTAGACTTCCTCAGACCAATGGGCGGCGCGGGTGCGGAGATCGAACTCCCAGTTACCGAGGTTGGCGATCCGCTGCGCCGCCGCCAGCCGCGCTTCGCTCTCGCGGATGCGCTCCTGCGCCATCTTGCGCTCGTGGATGTCCTGCAGGGTAACGGCGATACCGTCGCTCACGGGGACGACCTGGATATACTGCCAGACGAGCCTGTTGGTCTCGATGTCCCATAGCAGCGTTTCCTCGGTAAACCCCTCGCCCGTCTCCGCGACGCTCTTCCAGCGCTGATACATGGCCGCATTCACGGGCACGTCGAGATAGTCGGCGAGGGTGTGCGAGAAGGGCGTGCCGGGCTGATACTGGCTGAGGTCATGGAGGCTGCGCCAACGTCGGTTCGCATAGGTCAGGTCAAAGTCGACCACCCGCCCATCCTCATCGCGGAGACTACGCAGGATGAGGAAGCTCTGGTTGGTCGCTTCGGCTGCCGCGCGGAAGTAGGCCTCTCGCTCACGGAGCTGCAACTCGGCCTGTTTGCTCGCCGTGATGTCGCGCGCGGTAACCGAGATGCCCGTGACCTCGCCGGACGGCGTCACAATGGGCGACAGGCTGACCAGCACGTCGATGAGCCGCCCGTCGGCCCGCACGCTCTGTTCGTCGTGGGCCTCGATACGCTCGCCTCGCCCCAACATGTCCAGTACCGGCGCTATCGCGTAGTGATTCTCCGGCAAGACAAACATCGAGCAGTGGCGGCCGATGATGTCCTCCGCCCGGTAGCCATAGATGCGTTCCGCCCCCTGGTTCCAACTGGTGATGTAGCCGTCCAGGTTCATACTCAGGATGGCATCCGATGATGACTCTACAATGGCAGCCAGGTGCGCCTCGTTGGCGCGCGCCTCATGCTCGACCGTGACGTCCAGAAGAACACCGTGCAGCAGGGCGGGCCGCATGTCCGTCGCAGGCAGGATGACGGCCTCATCGCGGACCCAGATGAGGCGGCCGTCGCGCCGCCGCATGCGATACTCGGCCTGGATCGGCCTGCCGCGCGCCACAGCCTCCTCTAGCCCCGCCATGAGCGGGGCCAGGTCCTCAGGATGGACGTGGGCGCCCCACAGCGACGGGTCGGCGCGAAACTCGTTGGCCGACCAGCCCAGGAGCGCCTCAATTTGCGGGCTGATGTAGAGGATGGGGTGATGGGGGAGCAACTGGACAAGATAGTTAGTGACGGACAGCGTCCCTTCGACCAGCGTCCGATACAGGTTCTCCGTCTCCCGCCGCTGTCGCTCGTTACGCTCTCGTTCGAGGGCGATGCCGGCGATATGCGTCCCCAGGTCAATCAAGGCGAGTTCCTCATCACTCGGCAGCCCAGGCTCGTGGCGGTAGAGGGTCAGTGTGCCGAGCATCCGCCCGGTCGCATCCGGAATGGGCGTGGACCAGCACGCGCGAAGGCCATAGGCCAGCGCCAACTCGCGCAGGTCCGCCCAGGTGGGATCAACGCGAATATCCGCCACCAGCACTTGCTCATCGTGAAACGCCGCTACGGCGCACGACCCACACGGGGGACCGATGGGGAGGCCGTCCAGGGCCTTGATGAAGGCCCCTGGCAGGCTGGGGGCTACGCCCGGCCGCAAGCGCTTGCCTTCGCCATCCAGCAAGTACACTCCGACCAGAACCCCTTCGGCCTGGCTCTCGATGAACAAGGCCAGCCGCGCCAGGACCTCGCTCGGGCAGGCCCCACGGGCGATCATCTCCAGCAACTCGTGCTGGCCCTGGGCGAGGGCTTCGGCGCGCTTGCGGGCCGTCAGGTCCAGGGTCATGCCGATGTAGCCTACAAGCTGACCATTCGGCGCGTGGACCGGGGTCGTCGTGCCCTCGATCCACATCGTGCGACCGTCCCGCCGCCGCACCCGTGTCTCGCCACCGCGCAGCGTCTCGCCCAGCGCGAGGCGAACCCGGTACTCGGCGTGGCGGGCAGCCTCAGACGGCTCATCGATCACCTCCCAAATCGGGCGGCCGCGCGCCTCGGCCAGGGGCCAGCCGTACTGGTCCTCGGCGGCGCGGTTCATATACCGAATGCGCCAGCCCACATCGACGGCGATGACGGCATGCGGCAGCGCGCCGAGCAAGTCGGCCTGAAGAGCCAGGGCGTTGTCTAGCTGGCTATACTCAGGAACGAGGGTCGCATCGGCGGGGATGCCATTGGATGGCGACGTCTGATTCGGGGTCAAGGAGTAAGAGCATTCCCGTGACGGCATACAGACCATCCTTGGTACGCGCAGGGGTAGCGCAACAGCTACCCATGAGGCAGACTGGGCCTCGCGGCGGGTTGCACGGCCATAGGGGGGTGACTGTATTATAGCGCACGGGATACCAAACCTCAAAACGCGCCCTGGGCCTCGCGCCAGGCGCGCAAGACTTCGGCGACGCTCCAGGCCTGGGCAAACGCGCCGCGCGGCATGAAGGGCGGGTCGCCGTCGAAAATCTCGCTGATGCTGCCCACGCAGCCCTGGGCCAGGTGGCGACCCAGGGGTTCGAGGAGGCGGCGCGCAGCGGCAGGGTCGCGGTAGACGCGATAGTGGGCGCTGACAAACGGCCCGATCAGCCAGGCCCACACCGTCCCCTGGTGGTACGCGCCGTCGCGCTGGCGGTAGTCCCCCCCATAGTGGCCAATGTAGGCGGGGGCGCGCGGGTCGAGGCTGCGCAGGCCGTGAGAGGCGAGCAGACGGCGGGCGCAGACATCGACGACGGCCTTCATCTGCTCGTGACCCAGCAGCGGGTGGTGGAGCGCGACGGCGAAGAGCTGGTTGGGCCGCAGGCTGGCGTCGTCGCCTTCCGGCCCGTCGATGACATCGTAGCAGTAACCCAGCGACGCGTTCCAGAAGCGGCTAAAGCTGGCCGCCAGGCGGTCAGCGGCCAGGGTATAGTCGTCGCCTGAGTGACCGAGGCGCGCCGCGAAGGCGGCCATGCTGCGCAAGGCGTTGTACCACAGGGCGTTGATCTCGACCGCCTTGCCGGTGCGGGGCGTAATCTCCCGCCCGTCGACGCGGGCATCCATCCACGTCAACTGGACGCCCGGTTCACCCGCGTAGAGCAGGCCGTCGACGGGATCAACGTGAATCTGATAGCGCGTCCCGCGCCGATGCCAGGCGACGATGTCTTCCAGCACCGGGAACAGGTCGCGCAGCAGACCGTCGTCGCCGGTGGCGGCGTGATAGGCGCGGATGGCCTCGAAATACCACAGCGTGGCGTCGACGGTGTTGTACTCGGGCGCTTCGCCCTGGTCGGGGAAGCGGTTAGGCAGCATACCCTGGTCGACATAGTGGGCGAAGGTACGTAGAATCTGTGCGGCCACGTCGGGCCGCCCGGTCGCCAGCGTCAGCCCCGGCAGGGCGATCATGGTGTCGCGGCCCCAATCGCCAAACCAGGGGTAGCCCGCAATCACCGTGCGGCCATCGGGGTCGTCTGGCTGCGCGCGGCGGACGACGAACTGGTCGGCGGCCAGGACAAGCTGCCCTATCCACTCCGGCGTGGTGTCCCCAACGCCCGCGCGGTGGCGCAGGCGCGCCTCGTCGGTGCGGCGCTCGTCGTAGGCCCGCGCCGCGTCCAGGTCGGGCGGCGGATCGACGCTGGCGACCAGGGTGACACTTTGCCCCGCCTGGAGCGTGGCGGTGAATCGTCCCGCGTACAGATTGTCGTCGTGGGGGTCGATGCCCCGGTAGTCCTCGACGGCCAGGAAGTAGTCGCGGTACCACTCGTGGGCGGGTGTGGCCTCGGCGTGATCGCTCAGCAGGTAGAAGGGCGTCGCGCCGGCGGAGGCCATCACCCGCAGCCCCCGCGCCACCGACTCGACGCGCATCCCCTCGTCGCCGGCCCGCGTCGCGGCGTGGTGGTCGCGGTAGTTGACCAGCGCCTTGAGGGTCAGCGAGAGTGGCAAACTGCCGCGCCGCAGGGTATACTGGACGAGCGTCGTATTGACGCCCTGGGGCATCCAGACGCGCTTCTCCAGCAGGGCGTCGCCCACAGCATAGGTCCAGACGGGCGTCGTGCCGTCGAGGTGGAAGCGTTCGAGGTGGACAAAGCCGCGCGGCGTGACCGAGCCGCTCGCCCAACGGGTGCTGAACAGGTCGTAGCGCTGACCGTCGTACTCCGCCGTCTCATCCAGCTTCGTCACCAGCAGCGTTCGGCCCAGCGGCGGTTGCAGCGCGGCGATGAGCAGGCCGTGGTAGCGCCGCGTCAGCACGCCGCCCAGTGTCCCCGCCGCGTAGCCGCCGATGCCGTTGGTCACGAGCCACTCGCGGGCGCTCGCTTGCGCCTCGTCCCCGCAAATGTCACGCCCAAAGTCGAGCATACCACCCTCTTTTTATGTCACAGGGAGACTATGTTCATCACGCTATCATCGCACCGCCGCGCCGTCCTCCAGGCTCTGTTCGTCACGTTCCTGTGGTCGACGTCGTGGGTGCTCATCAAAATCGGGCTGGGCAATATCCCCGCCCTGACCTTCGCCGGGCTGCGCTACAGCCTGGCGAGCCTGTGCCTGCTGCCCGTGGCGCTCGGCGCGAGCAGCAGGACGCCCCTCCCCCCGCTCACGCGGCGCGACTGGGGTCAGTTGCTGCTGCTGGGTGTGTTGTACCACGCTGTTACAGCGGGGGCGCAGTTCGTCGGCCTGGCCTATCTGCCAGCCGTCACGGTCAGCCTGCTGCTCAATTTTACCACCGTCGTCGTCGCCCTGCTGGGCATCGCCTGGCTCGGCGAGCGCCCGACAGCGTTGCAGTGGGGCGGCATGGCGCTGGCGCTCGGCGGGGCGCTCGTCTACTTCTACCCGGTTGCCTTCCCGACCAGTCAGGTCTTCGGCCTGGTCGTCGTGGTCGTCGGCGTCCTCGCCAACGCCGTCTCCGCCGTCCTCGGCCGCCAGGTCAACCGCGCCGCCCACCTGCCGCCGCTCGTCGTCACCGTCATCAGCATGAGCGTCGGGGCCGTCCTCCTGCTGGGAGCAGGCGTGGTCAGCCAGGGCTTGCCCCCCCTCGGCCCGGCCCAGTGGGCCATCATCGGCTGGTTGGCCGTCGTCAACACCGCCTTCGCCTTTACCCTGTGGAACCACACCTTGCGCCAGCTGTCGGCGGTCGAGTCGAGCCTCATCAACAGCTCGATGCTGGTCCAGATCGCCGTCCTGGCCTGGCTCTTCCTGGCCGAGCCGCTGAGCGCCAGGCAATTGCTGGGCCTGGCGCTCGTCGTGGGCGGGATTATCGTTGTACAGCGGAAGTAGGTCGTCGCCCCGTCACCGAAATACAAGCCGGCTCGACGGAATGAACAGGAGGTGCAGGATGCTCAGAGAGATAACACGGGCTGCCGTTCATCCATCCTGTCAATCCCGTTAATCCTGTCGATAGGCGTTGCCCCTGGCTCGGCGGTGGGCTGCGACGGGCGCTTGTCGGCCAGGTCCTGCAGCAGGACAGCGACCAGCCCGGTCCAGCCCGTCTGGTGGCTCGCGCCGACACCGGCCCCCGTGTCGCCGTTCAGGTACTCGTAGAACCACGGCATATCACGCCAGTGCGGGTCGCGCTGGAACAGTTCCTCGTGGCCGAACACGGCCCGCCGTCCATGCGCGCGCAGGAAGGGCCGCGCCAGCCGCCGCGCCAACTCGTCGGCCACCTGGTCGAGAGTGAGATACACCCCCGACCCCGTCGGGCACTCAACCTGGAAGGTATCGCCAAAGTAGGTGGCGAAGCGCCGCAGCGCCTGGATCATCAGGGCGTTGACCGGGTACCAGACCGGGCCGCGCCAGTTGGAGTTGCCGCCGAACAGCCCCGTGCTCGACTCGGCCGGCTCGTACTGGACGGTGTAGGTCATACCGTCCATCTGGAACACGTACGGCTGGGCCTGGTGGCGGCGCGACACCGAGCGCAGGCCGTAGTCCGACAGGAACTCGGTCTCGTCCAACATGCGGGCCAGGATGCGGGCCAGCTTGTCGCGCCCGACCAGCGCCAGCAGCCGCGACTCGCCCATGCCCATCTCCCGCAACGAGGCGATGTTCTGGGTCAGCCAGGGCCGGTACTTGAGGAACCACTGCATGCGGCGGCGGAACTGGGGCAGGGCGGCCAGCGTCTCGTCGTCGAGGACGGTCACGGCGAACAGGGGAATGAGGCCGACGAACGACGACACCTTGAGGCGCTGCGCGCCGTGGGGCAGGTCGAGGACATCGTAGAAGAAGCCGTCTTCGTCGTCCCACAGGCTGATCTCGCCGTGGTCACTCTCTTTGTAGATGGCGTCGGCGATGTAGATGAAGTGCTCCAGGAACTTGGTCGCCACGTCCTCGTAGGCCGGGTGGGTCTTCGCCAGTTCGAGGGCAATGGCCAGCATGTCGAGGCAGTACATCGCCATCCACGCCGTGCCGTCGGCCTGGTCGAGGTGGCCGCCCGTCGGTAGCGGCGCGCTGCGGTCGAAGACGCCAATGTTGTCCAGGCCCAGGAAACCGCCCTGGAAGACGTTGCGCCCGTCGCGGTCCTTGCGGTTGACCCACCACGTGAAGTTGAGCAGCAGCTTCTGGAAGACGCGCTCCAGGAACAGCGTGTCGGCCTCGCCGCTCATGGCGCGGTCGATCTTGTAGACCTCCAGCGCGGCCCAGGCGTGGACGGGTGGGTTGACGTCGCCAAAGGCCCACTCGTAGGCCGGCATCTGGCCGTTGGGGTGCATGTACCACTCGCGCAGCAGCAGGATGAGCTGGCGCTTGGCCCACTCCGGGTCGAGCATGGCAATGGGCAGCATGTGGAAGGCCAGGTCCCACGCCGCGTACCACGGGTATTCCCACTTGTCGGGCATGGAGAGGACGTCGAGGTTGTAGAGGTGGGTCCAGTCGGCGTTGCGGCCGTGGTGGCGCTCGGCCGGCGGCGGCGGGCCGGCCGGGTCGCCCTCCAGCCACAGTTCGGCGCTCAGGTGATAGAACTGCTTGCTCCACAGCAGCCCGGCGAACGCCTGGCGCTGGACGGACCGCTCGTCATCGGTCAACTGAGGCGACTGCAGGGCGGCGTAGAACTCGTCGGCCTCGGCGCGACGGCGGGCGAACACGGCGTCGGCGTCGGCGAACGGCGCGGCCTGCGGCTTGTTCGAGAAGCGCACGGTGACGGTGAACGACTCGCCCGGCGGGACGACGGCGTGGTAGTGGGCCGCCGCCTTGGAGCCGCTGCGGGCCGGGTTGACGCGGTCCCGCTGCCCGTGGACGACGTAGTCGTTGATGCTGTCTTTGACGTAGGGCGTCTGGTTGGGCGCGCCCCACAGCCGCGCCGCGTTCGTCTCGTTCTCGGTGAACAGGAGGCTGGGCGTCTGGCCGTCGCTGGCCATCGCGTACCACCAGCGCTCGCCCAGGTGGCGGTCCTGGCTGTGGACCGCCCCGTCGGCCATAGCCCGCAGCTCGGGCCGCGGCCGGCCATAGCCCCACGACCACGTGTTGCGATACCAGAGGTGGGGCAGGATGTGGAGCGGAGCCGCGTCGGGGCCGCGATTGACCGCCGTGATGCGGCACAGGATGTCCTCCTGGTCCGCCTTGGCGTACTCGATGAACACGTCGAAGTAGCGGCCGGCGGCGAAGGCATCGCGCAGCGCGTCCACCAACTCGAACTCCGGCTGGTCCTTGCCCCGCGTGCGCCCCTCCCACACGAGTTGACCATACGGATACTCGACCTGGGGGTACTTGTAGAGCATCTTCATGTAGCTGTGGGTCGGCGTGCTGTCCAGGTAGTAGTAGTACTCCTTGACGTCCTCGCCGTGGTTGCCCTCGCTGCCCGACAGCCCGAACAGCCGCTCCTTGAGGATGGGATCACGCTCGTTCCAGAGCGCGACGGCCAGGCAGATGTTCTGGAAGCGGTTGCAGACACCGCCCAGGCCGTCCTCGTTCCAGCGATAGGCGCGGCTGCGGGCGTGGTCGTGGGGAAAGCTGTCCCAGGCTTCGCCCGTCGCGCTGTAGTCCTCGCGCACCGTTCCCCAGGCGCGCTCGCTGACATACGGTCCCCAGTTCTTCCAGTCCGCATTGCGGTGCTGCGAGTCGGCCAGCCGTTGGTGTTCGGCGGTCTTGGTGTAGAGCATACATCCCTCCTTGCTGGCTTACGCCATCGCCATTTCTGGCG
>CAZLBQ010000120.1:0-13713 GCA_964557745.1 uncultured Anaerolineales bacterium | reverse complement strand
CCAGACGTTACCCATGCGGGTAACGACCGTGCCTTATAGCGCCGTCTTGCGTCGGGCATCACGCCAAACGCAGCGAGGCCCCTGCTGACCAGCGTCACCAGACCAGCCCCCTCACTCTGCTCGAGGTGATAGTCGATTGTCCTCCGTCACTGCGTTCGGCATCTACTCTGCCGACATTGTCGACGGAGCGTAGCGGTACGCTCAAGCTGACAGTCGCTAGGGTCATGCCTCGCGCAGGAGGGCGCGGCGCTGCAACGTCCACAGCCGCGCGTACAGTCCCCCCGCCGCCAGCAGCGCGGCGTGTGTCCCGCGCTCGACCACCCGCCCTCGGTCGAGGACGAGAATCTCGTCCATGTCCTCCATGCCGACCAGGCGGTGGGTAATCAGGAGCAGCGAGCGGTCCGCCCCGGCCTGAAGCAGCGTGTTCAGGAAGGCCCGCTCCGCCAGCGGGTCGAGGTTGGCCGTCGGCTCGTCCAGGATGAGGATGGGCGTGTCGCGCAGCAGGGCGCGGGCCAGGGCGACCCGCTGCCGCTCGCCGCCGCTCAGCCGCAGCCCGCGCTCCCCGACGCGCGTCTGGTCGCCCTGCGGCAGGCGAGCGATCACATCCGTCAGTTGCGCCTGCGCCAGCGCCCGCTCGACCTCGTCGGCCGTCGCCTGGGGCCGCGCGATGAGCACATTCTCGCGCAGCGTCGCGTTGAACAGCGTCGTTCGCTGGCCGATGGCCCCGACGAGGCGGCGCAGAGCGGCGTCGGGCAGCGCGCGAATGTCCATGTCGTCGAGGCGGATGCTCCCCGCCTCATAGTCCCAGAAGCGCAGCAGGGCGTTGACCACGGACGACTTGCCCGCCCCGCTCGGCCCCACCAGCGCTACGCGCCCGCCCGGCGGCAGGTCCAGGTTCACCCCGTCCAGGACGAGCGGCCGGTCCGGCGCGTAGCGGAAGCGCACGTCGCGCACTTCAAGGGCAGGGCGCAATTGGTCATCCCCCACTAACCCCCGCCGCGCTTCATTCGGCTCCCCCTTCCTTCCCCACTCTACCGCCGGCGGCTGGTCCGTCAGGGCGAACAAGCGCCGCGCCGCGGCCAGCGCCGTCGCCAGGGCGTGCGCCGCCTGGGGCAGGGGCAGGACGGCCTCGAAGGCGGCCAGCGCGGTCAGCGCCAGCGCCGCCAGCAGGACGGGGTTCAGCCGCCCCGCGCCCACCAGCCCAATCCCCACCACCAGCACGGCCCATATGCCCAGGTTGGCGAGACCCGACGCCAGCGCCGCCTGCGCACCGTTGAGCCAGACGAGGCGCGTCTGGGCGGCGGCATAGTCCCCCGCCCGCGTCGCAACGCGGGCGCGGGCCGCGTCCGCCTGGCCAAACAGGACCAGGTCGGGCAAGCCCTGGATGTCGGCGACGATCTCGCCGTACAGCGCAGCCCGTGCCTGGACCGCGTCGCCCGCCGGGCGGGCGCTCAACCGCTGGGCCACCAGGGGCAGGACCGCGCCGCCGAGGGCTAGGGCAGCCAGCAGCGCGAGGGCCAGCGCTAGGTCGAAGGCGGCCAGAAGCAGCCCGACCCCAACGGCCACGACGACGGCGGCCAGGGGCGGGGCGACGACGCGGACGAAGAAGTCCTGCAGGCTGTCGATGTCCCCGACGGCGCGGGCCAGCAGGTCGCCGCCCTGGGTATCGACCAGCCGCGCCGGAGCCAGGGCCTCGATGGCGGAGTAGAACCAGACACGGAGCCGCGTCAGGAGGCGGAACGTCGTGGTGTGGGACACGACGCGCTCCAGGTAGCGGAAGCCGCCGCGCGCCAGGCCAAAGAAGCGCACGCCGACGATGACGACGCTCAGGTCGGCCACGGACGGGCGCAGCGCCGCCGCCGAGATGAGGTACGCCGACAGGGCCATCAAGCCGACGCCGCTGCCGACGGTCGCCGCGCCGAGCAGCACGGCCAGGGCCACCCAGCCCCACACCGGCCGCAACCAGCCCAGGAGACGCCACAGGTCACGCATCGGGCGACACCAGCCGCCGGTAGAGGCCCGGCTGCGCCAGCAGGTCGGCGTGGACGCCGCGCTGCACGATGTGGCCGTGGTCCAGGACGAGAATCTGGTCGGCCCGCGCGACCGTACTCAGCCGATGGGCGATGAGGACAACGGTCCGCCCCCGCATCAGGCGCTCGGTCGCGTCCTGGAGTTGGGCCTCCAGGTCGGGGTCGACCTGGGAAGTCGGCTCGTCGAGGATGAGCAGGGGCGCGTCCTTGAGAAAGGCGCGGGCCAGAGCGAGGCGCTGGGCCTGACCGCCACTGAGCCGCCCACCGCTCTCGCCGATGGGCGTGTCGTAGCCCTGGGGCAGCGCCATGACGACATCGTCCAGGTGGGCCAGCCGCGCCGCCGCCTGCACCTCGGCCAGACTCGCCTCCGGGCGGGCCAGGCGGATGTTGTCGGCGACCGACGCGTTGAACAGGGCGGACGTCTGTGGGACCCACGCCACCCCTGCCCGCCACGCCGCGACGGGAATGTCGGCCAGCGGCTGGCCGTCCACCTTGACCTCGCCCCCAATCGGCGCGACGAAGCGCAGCAGCAGGTTGGCGAGCGTCGTCTTGCCCGCCCCGCTCGGCCCGACCAGGGCGACGGTCTGCCCGGCCTCGATGGCGCACGACACGCCGGTCAAGGCGGGCTGCCCGCCGTCATACGCTACATGGACACCGCGCAGGCTGATGGTGCGCCATCTGTCACCCTGAGCGGAGCGGAGGGTCCCCTCTGGGAGTTCTGATGGAGCGGATGCTCCGCTGCCCTGCTCAGTCCCTTCGACTGTCAGCCCCAGCGGAGTGAGGGGTCTCCTCTCGGAATGTTGGCAGAGCAGATGCCTCACTGCGTTCGGCATGACAGTCGGAGGAGTATGGGCCGCTGGACGCGTCGCTCCTGACATGGCGTTCTCCGCATGATCTTTGTCCGGCTGCAACCCCTCCGGGCGGAGCGCCAGGACCGCCAGGATGCGGTTGGCGGCGGCGACGCCCGCCGTCGCAGCGTGGAAGCGCAAGCCCAGCGTGCGCAGCGGCAGGTAGAACTCCGGCGCCAGGAGCAAGATGAACAGCGCGGGCTGGAAGTCGAGCCGACCCGCTAGCAGCCGCAGCCCGACCTCGACGGCCACGATGGCCGTGCTGATGGTCGCCACGAGTTCGAGGACGAGGGACGACAGGAAGGCGACGCGCAGGACGCTCATTGTCGCCTGGCCGTAGCCTGCGCTGGCCCGCTCGATACGCCGCGCCTGCGCCCGGCTCTGGCCGAGTTCCTTGAGGGTCCGCAGGCCCTGCATCACGTCCAAGATGTGGGCGCTCAGGTCGCCCAGCAGGGTGTACTGGCGCCGCGCCAGGCTGTCCGTCGCCTTGCCAATTAAGACCATGAAGAACGGGATGAGGGGCGCGGTCAGCAGCAGGACCAACCCCGACAGCGGGTCGCGGGGCAGGACAACGAGGAGAATGGTCAGGGGGACGACGGCGGCGCCGGCCAGTTGGGGCAGGAACTGGCTGAAGTAGGCGTCGAGGCTCTCGACGCCGTCGAGGACTGTGCTAGTCAGTTCGCCCGTGCGCTCGGCCTGGACGCGCAGCGGCCCGAGGGCCACCAGGTGATCGAAGAGGGCCAGCCGCAAGCCGGTCTTGACCTGGACCGCGACGCGGCCGGCGGCGATGTCGCCGACCAGGACGGCCAGGACGCGCAGGCCGATGACGACCAACAACCAGCCGAGGCCGGGTGCGACGTCGGCCAGGCGCTGGCCGCCGAGGAAGACAGCCGCGATGACCTGGCTCAGCAGCCACGCCTGGACCAGGGTCAGCAGCCCGCCTGCCGCGCCGGCCCCGATGGTCAGGCTGAGGAGCAGCCGATGGGAGGCGGCGAGGCGGACGAGGCGACGGTCGAGCATGGGGAGGGGAGGCGCGGGACGAAGGACAGGGTGGTCCTTCGTCCCGGCCACCTCAGTAGGTCAGGCCCTCGGGGCGGGCCGTGACGCGCCGTCGGAAGACCCAGTACGTCCAGCCCTGGTAGACCAGGACGAGAGGGACAAACACGAGGGCGACGACGGTCATGATCTGGAGGGTATACGGGCTGGAGGAGGCGTTGTAGATGGTCAGGCTCCAGGCCGGGTTGAGGGTCGAGATCATGACGCGGGGGAACAGGATGGCGAACATGGTGACGAAGGTGGCGGCGATGCTCAGCGCCATCATGATGAACGCCCAGCCCTCGCGCCCACGGCGGATGAGCAGCCCGGCCGCCAGCAACGTAGCGACGGACGCCAGGGGGACGATGCCCGGGTTGACGCCCAAGCGGCTGAGCAACTCGGTCTGGAAGTAGGAGAAGGCGGCGAACAGGACGAGCAGCCCGACGACCGGCAGCCACAGGCGGCTAGCCGCTGCTCGCGCCCCCGTGCGCACGTCGGCCGTCGTCTTGAGGCTCAGGAAGATGGCCCCATAGAAGGCGAAGGCCGCCACGGTCAGGACGCCGCCGAGCAAGGCGTAGGGGTTGAGGAGGTAGAAGAAGCCGCCGACGTAGGCCATCTGGCCGTCGATGGGCAGGCCGCGCACGAGGTTGGCAAAGGCCACGCCGAGCAGCAGCGAGGTGACAAAGCTACTGACGCTGATCGCCAGGTCCCAACTCGACCGCCAGCGCGGATGGTCGTCCTTGCTGCGGAACTCGAAGGCCACGCCGCGCACGATGAGGGCGACGAGGAGCAGGAAGAACGCCAGGTAGAAGCCGCTGAACAGCGTCGCGTACCAGTGCGGGAAGGCGGCGAAGGTCGCCCCGCCCGCCGTCAGCAGCCAGACTTCATTGCCGTCCCAGTGCGGGCCGATGGTGTTGATGATGGCCCGCCGCCGGACGTCGTCCTTGCCCAGGAAGGGCAGCAGTATCCCCACGCCCAGGTCGAAACCCTCCAGAACGAAGAAGCCGATGTAGAGCACGGCGATGAGGATAAACCACAGGGTGTTGAGGTCCATTGTTCCCTCCTAGTCCGCGCCGACCAGGGATGGCGCTGCGGTCAGCCCCTCCCCGACCGGAGCCGCCAGGGCGGGCTGGCGGGCGAAGCGCCGCAGCAGGTAGATATCCACGCCCATCAGGATGCCATAGACCAGGGTGAAGCCGACGAGGCTCAGCGCGACCACCGCCGCGCCGACGTTGGGCGAGGCCGCCTGGTCAATCTTCATCAGGCCGTAGACAATCCACGGCGCGCGGCCCAACTCGGTCATCAGCCAGCCGCTGCTATTCGCCACGTAGGGCAGGAAGAGCGCGACGGGGAACATCGCCAGCCAGCGGGGCGGCTTGTCCAGCATCTCACCCAGGCTCAGGAACAGGGCGTAGGCGGCCAGAGCCAGCATCAGGAAGCCGGAGCCGACCATGGCGCGGAAGGCCCAGTAGATGGCCCACGTCGGTGGGACGTAGTCGCCCGGACCGTACTTCTGGGCGTACTCGGCCTGCAGGTCGTTGATGCCCTTGACCTCACCGTTGAGCTGGTTGTAGCTGAGCAGGCTCAGCAAGGTGGGCAGGCGGATGGCGAAGACCTCGTTGCGGCCGCTCAGGTCGCCGATGGTCAGCAGCGAGAACGAGGCCGGGCTTTCCGTCTCGAACAGCGCCTCGGCAGCGGCCATCTTCATCGGCTGGGCCTCGACCATGTGCTGGGCCTGGCTGTGGCCGTTGAGGACGACAAGGACGGTCGCCAGCAGGCCGATGATGGCGCCTAACTGGAACGAGCGCTTGAACAGGTCGACGTTGGACTGGCGGACCAGGTGCCAGGCGCTGATACCCATGACGAAAAAGCCGGCCGTGACCAGCCCGGAGGCGATGACGTGGGGGAACTGGACCTGGACATTGGGATTGAAGAGCAGGGCGACGAAATCGGTCATCTCGGCGCGGCCGTTGCGGACCGCGTAGCCGACCGGCTGCTGCATAAACGAATTGGCAATCAAAATCCAGAATGCGGACAGGTTGCTGCCCAGCGCCACCAGCCAGATGGACAGCAGGTGGACTTTCTTGGGCAGCTTGTCCCAGCCAAAAATCCAGACGCCCAGGAAGGTTGACTCGAGAAAGAAGGCCAGCAGCGCCTCAATCGCCAGCGGCGCGCCAAAAATGTCGCCGACAAAGCGCGAGTACTCCGACCAGTTCATACCGAACTGGAATTCCTGGACAATCCCCGTCACAACACCCATGGCGAAGTTGATGAGGAACAGCTTGCCCCAGAACTTCGTCATACGCTTGTAGACCTCGGCTCCGTTGGTGACGTACATGGTGTGCATGAGCGCTACCACCCACACCAGGCCGAGAGTCAGGGGCACAAAAAAGAAGTGGTAGACGGTGGTGATGCCAAACTGCCAGCGGGCCAGCACGGTGGCATCCATAGATCATCCTCCCTCGTTCCGTGACAACCGCGAACGACCAACACCGGGAATCGACGGCGGACCGGGCGGTCGGCGGTCGGTCAGCCAGCCTCGGTCATTGGTCGTCCGTCCACAGCGCGAAAGGTCACGCCTGTCCCCACCGCCCCGATGGTCTACGGGGTCCGAGCCAGCGTCGGGCGGGGTCAAGCATGACACACGTATGCCTCAATCATAGCCGACAATGACGCGCCGCGTCGTGAAGGAACGACAACCTGGCGGAGAGCTTCCTCCATCCCGTTTGACAGCACGCCCGCCTTGTGCTACCCTCGCCACATGCTCCACTCCAACCGCCTGGCGGCGCTGGTCCGTCACCGCCGCGACGATTATGTCGCGTTGCTGCAACGCCTGGTCCGCGCTACACCATCGGGCGAAGCGGGGGTGCAGACCGTCGTCGCCGACGCGTTCGCCGCGCTCGGCCTCGTCGTAGACCGCTTCACCTACCGTCCGCAAGCGTTGGTCATCGACTACGAACTCCTCGACCCGGCGGACCGCGCCCCTGACGAGCATGTCTGCGTCGTCGGCCAGTGGCCGGGCGCGGGCCAGGGCCGCGACGCGCTGTTCTTCGCCCACCCCGACGGCGAACCCATCAGCGGGACCGAACACTGGCACCGCGACCCGTTTGCGGGCGTCACTGAGAACGGGCGGCTGTACGGCTGGGGCGTCGCCGACGACCTCCTGGGCGTGGCGACGATGACTGCCGCCCTGGACCTCGTCCTGGCAGCCGGCCTGACTCCGGCGGGACGGGTGACGCTCGCCAGCACGCCCAGCAAGCGCCGCGCGCAGGGCATTGTCGCCGTCCTGGACCGCGGCTACCCCGCCGACGGCGTCGTCTACCTCCACCCCGCCGAGTCGGGCGCGGGGCTGGACGAGATCAAGGCCCTCACCTCCGGCATCCTCCACTTCCGCATCACGGTCGTCGGCCAGCCGCCCGACACAAGCGAGCCAAGTCACACCGCCTTTGCCCACCGCGCCGTCAACCCGCTGGACAAGGCCTGGCTCGTCTACCAGGCGCTCCAGGCCCTGGACGCCGAACGCGGCGCGACGGTCCACCACCCAGCCCTCGCTGCCACCGTCGGCCGCTCGACCAACCTCCTCGTCTCGCACGTGGCGTGTGGTGACGCCGAGCACATCGGCCGCGTCAGCCCGACCTGCGTCTTGGGCGGAACGGTCGCCTTCCCGCCCGGCGAGACGCTCCGCGACGTCCAGGCGCAGGTCGGGCGGGCGGTCAAGGCCGCCACCGAGGCCGACTCCTGGCTCCGCACGCACCCGCCGCGCCTCGACTGGCTGTGGGGCGTGGGCAGCGCCGCCACCGCCACCGACCACCCGCTGTACCGCACCGTCGCCGAGGCCATCCACGCTGTCACCGACGTGGAGCCACACGTCAACCCCCTCCACACGGCGAGCGACATCCGCAACCCCATCCTGCACCGTGGCATCCCGTGTGTCGGGTTTGGCTCCCTGGCGGGCGACCTGAGCCAGAATGGCTGCACGGACGAGTGGATTGACATCGAGGACTACCTGCGCGCCGTCCACGCCGCCGCCCAGGTCATCGTGGCGTGGTGTGGGACTGCCGGCTAGCAGAGCACGAGGCGGGGCCGAGTTATGCAAGACCCGACAGGTTTTGGAAACCTGTCGGGTCTTTAAATGGTTGCCCAAGTGGGGCTAGTCGGGGAAGGGGCGGCCATTCTATCGCTCACAGCCCCACCTCTATAGGAGAGGGGAGAGTTGAGGCATGCGACCGCGCCCAGTGTCAGGCGTTGGGCTGGAAGACGAGCTTGATGCCCTGCCGCGCCTCGAAGGTGTCAAAGGCGGCTCGCCACTCGGCCAGCGGATAGACGTGGCTGATGAGCGGGCGGGTCTGGACACGCCCGGCGCCCAGCAACTCGACGGCGCGCCGCCACGCGCTCGGCACTGAGGCGTTGCTGCCCGTGACGCGCAACTCCTTGTAGCACACCTGGTTCAGGTCCCACGCCACCGCCCCGCTGAACAGCCCGATCTGGGCGTACTGGCCGCGCCGCCGCACCAGGGTCAACAACTGCTGCGCCGCCGGCCCGGCCCCGGAGCACTCGTAGACAATGTCGGCCCCATAGCCGCCGCTCATGTCCATCACGACGGGCTGGGCGTCCTCGCGCTGGACGTTGAGGACGGCGTCGGCCCCCAGCGCCCGCGCCAGGTCCAGCCGCGCCGCGTCGGCGTCGGTGCCCAGCATGACCACCCGCGCCCCGGCCGCCTTGACGACTTGCAGCGTCAGCAGCCCGATGGCCCCCGGCCCGGCGATGACGGCCAGGTCGCCCGGCGTCAGGCTGGGCTGCTCCAACGCGCCGTGGACGACACACGCCAGCGGCTCCGTCAGCGCGCCCGCCAGGAAGTCCACGTTGTCGGGCAAGCGGTGGAGGTTGCGGGCCGGCACGACGAGGAAGGGCGCGAAGCCGCCGTTGACCGCCGAGCCGATGGAGCGGCGCTCCGGGCACAGGTTGGGCTGGCCGTCGCGGCAGAAGCGGCAGACGCCGCACGTCGAGAAGTACGTCTCCGTCGTGACGCGCTCGCCCACCGCGACGCCGCTGACCCCCGCGCCGACCTCGGCGACGACGCCCGCCACCTCGTGGCCCATGATGACCGGCGGGCGCGTCGGGAACTCGTCGTGGTAGATGTGGAGGTCCGTGCCACAGATGCCCGCCGCCTGGACGGCCAGCTTGACGTGGCCGGGCGGCGGCGACGGCTCGTCCACCGCGCGTACCTCGACGTGGCCCTCGCCGCGCGCTGTTTTCATCAGCCCTTGCATAGGTTATCCCTTGACCGCGCCCGCCGTCAAGCCGCGCACGACGTAGCGCTGGGTGATAATCGCCAGCACCAGCACCGGCAGCGTGATGACGACGGCGGCGGCCATCAGCCCGCCCCAGTCGATCTGGGCGTACGAGATGAAGTTGTAGACGGCCACCGGCAGCGTCTTGGTGCGGTTGGTCGCCAGGACGATGGAGAACATGAAGTTGTTCCACGAGAAGACAAAGGCCAGGATGGACGCCGTCACGATGCCCGGCCCGCTGATGGGCAGGATGATGCGCAGGAAGGTCTGCGCGATGGTCGCGCCGTCCACCCGCGCCGCCTCGTCGAGTTCGTACGGGATGGCCTCGAAGAACGGAACCATGACCCACACGATGAACGGCAGGCCGACGAGCAGGTGGGTCAGGATGAGCGACAGGTAGGTGTCCACCAGGCCCAAGCGGCGGAACAGGATGAACCACGGAATCAGGAATGTGATGCCGGGGACGATACGCGCCACGAGGATCGCCAGCGACAGGCTACGCTGCTGGTAGCGGGCGATGGAGTACGAGGCGGGCAGGCCCAGGACCAGGCCCAGGAGGGTCGAGCCAACGCCGACAATCATGCTGTTGACGAAGTAGCGGCCAAAGTTCTGGGTAGCGAAGACGTTGATGAAGTTCTGGAGCGTGGGCGTGAACACCAGTTCCGGCGGCAGCTTGATGATCTGCAAGGGCGTCTTGAACGCGTTGAGCAGCATCCACAGTAGCGGCGCCAGGAAGAACAGCAGCGCCAGGAGGATCAGGGCGTAGGTGAGGATGTTAGATACGATGTGGCCGGTTCGCCGCCGCGCGTGAGACGTGGCGAGCGGGCGGGCAGGCGCTTGGCCGAGCGCCTCGGAGCGGGCCTGGTTCGCCATGCTAGACCTCCAACTGCTGGCGGCTGTACGTCACCAGCAGGCTCACGCCGAGCACCAGGGCGAAGAACACCACCAGCACCGACGACGCGTAGCCAAAGCTAAAGTAGCTAAATGCCTGGTTGTAGGCGAAGATATTGAGCGTCTCGGAACTGAACCCCGGTCCGCCCTGGGTCATGGCGTAGATGATGTCGAAGGTCTTGAGGGCGTCGATGGAGCGCAGCAGCGTCGCGACACTGATGGTGGGCATGAGTAGGGGCAGGGTGATGTGGCGGAGAATCTGACCCGGCGACGCGCCGTCGACCACCGCCGCCTCAAAGGGATCGTGGGGCAGGCCCGCCAGCCCGGCCAGGGTGATGAGGACGATCATGGGCGTCCACTCCCAGATGTCCACCAGCGCCAGGGCCGGGATGACTGAGCCGGCCCCCGCGATCCACAGCGGCGTCGGCAGGCCGTTGCTGCGCAGGACGTAGTTGATGACGCCCGCCGTCGGCTCGTACATCAGCAGCCACACCATGGCAATCGCCACCGGCGTCGCCATCATGGGCAGCAGCAGGATGGAGTTGATGACGCGCTTGCCGAGGAACTCGCGGTTCATGAGCAGCGCGATGCCGACACCCAGGATGACCTCGAGCACGACGGCCAGGACGGTGAAGTACAGGGTGCGCCCGACCGCGCCCAGGAAGCGGGGGTCGCGGAACAGTTGGAGGTAGTTCTTGAGGCCAATAAAGTCAGGCGGCGTGCCGGCGCTCAGGCTCCAGCCGGTGAGGCTGTTCCACACCGTGTAGAGGATGGGGAACAGCATCATGATGAGGACGAAGAGAATGGCGGGCAGCGGGAACAGCCAACGCGCCCGGCGGTCGAGAAAGTTTCTGCTCCACACGTCGCCTCCTGCCTAGCGACTTCGACTAAGCAATCAGACCTGACAGGTTTTGAGAACCTGTCAGGTCTGACCACATTGCGGCTTACTTCGGCTCGCTGTCGAGCAGGGCCTGGAACTCCTGGTTGGCCTGCTTGGCGGCGGCATCGACGTCACCGCCCTCGATGGAGGTGGTGATGACCGTGCCGATGATGTCGCGCGCCTTACCGACCTGCACGACCAGCGGACGGTCGTACGGGCGGCCGTTGGCCGACGCCTGCTGCGCCGCGACCCAGTCGGCGGGGAACTTGGCCTTGCCCTCGGGCGAGTTCCACACCGAGGTCCGCGCGCCGGGCACCGCGCCCTGGCTCTGCGTCTTGGTCGTGATGTCCTTGCTCGTCGCCCACTTGATGAACTCCCACGCCGCGTCCTTCTGCTTCGAGCCGGCCGCCATGGACAGGCCCCACGACGTCACAGAGTACATGTTGGCGCCCTTCGGGCCAGCCGGGAAGACGGTGACGCCGGTCTTGTCGGCGACGGTCGACTTGGCGGGGTCGAGCAGGTTAGAGAAGATGGAGTTGGCGTCGGTGTACGTCGCGGCCGTCCCCTGGCCGAACACCGCGACGGCCTGCGGCCACGACATGTTGAGGGTGCCGGGAGGGCCAAAGTTGCGCAGCATCTCGCCGTAGAACTTGAAGGCCGCGATAGCTTCGGGCGTGTCGAGCGTCGCCTTGCGCGTGTCCTGGTTGAACCAGTCGCCGCCGAAGCTGTACAGGAAGCTGGAGAACTGGGTCACAGCCGGGCTGCGTTGGCCGCGCGCCACGAAGCCGAACTGGTTCTTGTCCTTAGCGGTCAGCTTCTGGGCGGCCGCCTTCAGCTCGTCGAGCGTCTTGGGGGCCTGGAGGCCCGCGCCCTGGAGTAGGTCCTTGCGGTAGTAGAGGACTTCGCTCTCGACGACGATGGGGATGCCCGTCAGGGTATTCTTGACCATCTCAGTCCCGACGGCGGCCTTCTGGAAGTCATCGAAGTTCCAGTCGGCGGGCGTCTTCTGGGCGTCCTTGACGTAGGTGTTCAGGTCGGTGTACCACCCATTCTGGACGTACTGGCGCGCTTCCTGAAGCGGGCGCTGCATGAAGACGTCGATGTCGGAGTTGCCGGCCGTGAACTCAGTGGTCAGCTTCTGGGTCAGCTGGTCCTCACCGTAGGCTTCAAGGTTGATCTTGATGCCGGTCTTGGCCTCGAAGTCGGGCAGCAGGGGCTTGATGGCCTCGGTCCAGGGGTGGTTGGCGCCCAGGACGCGCAGCGTCTTGCCCGCGTAGGGCTTCTCGGCGGCGGGCGCGGACTTGGCCGCGTCGCTCTTGGCGGCGGGAGCTTGCGTGGGCGCCGTCTGGGCGGGCGCCTGTTGGGCGGGGGCTTGTTGGGCAGGGGCCTGTTGGGCAGGCGCGCTGCCGGTGGAGGTCGCGCCGCCGCACGCGGCGAGCAGAACCTCAATCACCAATACGCCGAGCAGGGGAAGCAGCAGGCGTGGTTTCATAGTCGCATCCTCGTTGTTGCTTATTTCAGGCAGCTACGCCTGACGGTGAAATGGTGGACCGGCCGGTTATCTCCCCGGGCGCTGGCTCCGTCGGGCTGGAGGCGGGGGATGATTTCCGGGTGCAGCAAGTCGCATGCCGCTGGACGACGGCGGGCAGGCATGACGAGTGGGATGGCAGTCACCAGCGGCCTGTCTCCATTATAAAGGACGAAGCAGGCCAGCGGGGTGAACGTTTCACCCCGGCAGGTGGAGCAGCGCTAACGGGCGAGGCACGGGAAAGCTACGGCGACGGGCTTCCTTGCCTCTGAGGACACAGAGGACGCAGAGCATCATAAGGTCCAATGCCTCTGCGCCCTCTGCGGCCTCTGCGGTGAAGAAGGGCCCGCGTGGGGGTTCAGGGCGAGGAACCTCGGTAGCGGACGGTCTCGTCGAGGAGGAGGTTCTGGCGCGGGGTGAGGGTCATGGTCTCGTCGACCAGGAGAAGGACCGGGCTGCCCGGCGCGCCGCCGTCGAGCCACAGACGGACGGTGTGCTCGCCAGGCGGCAGGGACCATGTCGTCGCGATGGACGGGACACGTCCCTGGGCCAGCGCCGTTGGGTCGAGGGGCTGCGCCAGCCCCGTCGCGCCGTCCACCTCTAGCACGAGCCGCGTCGGCCAGCCGGCCGCCTCGGGCGGCGTGACCAGCGGCGGGCTGACCACCAGCCGCGCCGGATCGGCGACGACGAGTTGCAGGCGGGCGTCCGCGCCGAACAGCGAGACGGGGACGGCTGTCAGCGCCATGACCACGGCGAACACGGCGGCCAGCAGGGCCAGGGCCGGCGCGAAGTTGCGCCAGGTGAGCGGGATGGACCAGCGGCCCGGCTGAGTGGCGGGCGCGTCCGCCGCCCCGACGCTGACGAGGGGGGCAGCGAGCGCCTCGCCGAACGCGTCGGGCGCGAGCCAGAACGTGCCAATGGGGGCCGTGGCGTAGGCGCGCTTGAGGCGGGGGACACGCTGGCGCGTCAGCCGCGCCTCCATCCAGGCGTTGCCCTCGCGGCGGGAGCAATCGTCAGGCGGGCAGCCCACGACGCGCACCTCAGCCGCCCCCAGGTCGAGGGTCGCACTGACCAGATTGGGCTGAGCCGAGGCCACGCAGGGCAGCGGGATGACCTCGACCACGCCGTCGTCGTTCACCAGTCCGTCATCCTCGACATACGGGCGCGCGCCGTGCAAGGCGTGACGCTCGCAGGTGTACACGACGGTGAT
>CAZLBQ010000119.1:0-13722 GCA_964557745.1 uncultured Anaerolineales bacterium | reverse complement strand
AAGCTCGGCGCTGAGAGTTACGAGGTGAACAGCGCTGGCGACGTCTACACGTTCCACTTGCGTAAGACGGCCAAGTGGAGCGACGGCAAGCCCGTGACCGCCAAGGACTACGTCTATGCCTGGCGGCGCTCCCTCGATCCCGCCACCGCCAACCCCTACGCCAGTTCGGCGTACATCCTCAAGAATGCCCAGGCCATCAACGAGGGCAAAGAGAAAGACCTCACCAAGCTAGGCGCCGAAGCCGTCGACGACTATACCCTCAAAGTGACCCTGGAACAACCCGCCGGCTTTCTACCCCGTCTGACCTCGACCCCGACCCTCTTCCCCGTGCGCGAAGATGTCATCACCAAGGCCGGACCGAAGTGGATCGAGCCAGAGAATATCGTCTCCAACGGCCCCTATGTCCTCAAGCAGTGGGAAAAGAACGTCCAACTCGTCTTTGAGCGCAACCCCAACTACTGGGACACCCCCCCCAAAGTCGCCCGCCTCGTCTACAAGCTCGTCGAGAACCCCTACTCGACCGGGCCTGGCATGTACGAAGCCAACGAAATCGACATCACGCCCTTCCCGCCCGAAGAGTACGCCCGCATCAAGGCCGACCCGACCCTCTCCAAACAGGTCGTCTTGCAGCCGCAGGCTGTGACGATGTGGGTTACCTTCGATACCAAGAACCCGCCCTTCGACGATGTGCGGGTGCGCCAGGCGTTCAGCCTGGCTATCGACCGCGAAGCCATCGCCGCTGGCGTGTTGCAGGGCCTGGCGCTCCCGGCGTACCTCATTCCCGCGCCTGGCACCCCTGGCCGCAATGAGTCCGCCTCCCTCGCCGGCAAGGACTATCAGCAGAACGTCGAGAAGGCAAAGAAACTCCTGGCCGATGCCGGCTATCCGAATGGTCAGGGCCTGCGGGAGATCGAGCTCAAGTACCGCACTCGCTTCCTGGAACAGAAGATCGGCGAGTCCGTCGCCCCCATGATCGCCAAGGCCCTGGGGGTCAAGATAAAGCCCGCGCCCACCGAGGCCCAGGCTTACCGCCAGTGGTTCAACTCGCGCAAGGACCAGAGTTACGACATGATGGTCTATGGCTGGTCGGCCGACTACGCCGATCCGTACAACTGGTTCAACACCATCTTCGCCGCCTCCAACGACCTGTATCACACCCGTTGGCTCAACAAGGACTATGAAGACCTCATCGCCAAAGCCGCCGGCGAACCCGATCCCCAGAAGCGCACCCAGTTGTACCAGAATGCCGACAAGATTCTGGAAACCGAGTTGCCGGTCGCGCCCGTGATCCATCAAGTCGAGCCTTACCTGATCAAACCCTGGGTCAAGGGCACGCCGTTCGGTAGCAACGGTTACTACAACTTGCAGTGGTCCTCCGTCGTCGCCCACTAATCGTCGGCTCTGCCCCCCAAGGGCACTCTAACCGTCAGGCCGTCGTTGGCGCGTCTGTGTCAACGACGGCCCGCGAGAGAGAGTAACGTGTGAGACGCTATCTTATCCGCCGCCTCCTGTTTATGATCCCCGTCCTACTGGGCGTCTATACCCTCGTTTTCGTCCTGATGCGCTCGACGCCGGGCGGACCGTGGGATTTCTCAGATCGTCCACTTACCGAGGCTGCCATCAAAAGCCTCAACGAACGCTTTAACCTCGACCAACCCCTTTACCGCCAGTACGTCGACTATATCTGGGGCATCGTGACCCGTTTCGATTTTGGCCCTTCTTATCGCAACACCACCCAAAGCGTCCGTCAGATCATCGCCCAGTTCTTCCCCGTTTCGGCCCAACTTGGCCTGGCCGCCATGATTCTCGCGGTTCTGGCGGGAACCAGTCTTGGCGTCGTATCCGCCCTCTTCCCCAACACCTGGGTCGATTACCTGGCGGTCCTGTTCTCGATTATTGGCATCTCGATTCCCGTCTTTGTCATCACGCCCATCTTAGTGGTCGTCTTCGCGATTTGGCTCGGTTGGCTCCCCACGGGTGGTTGGGAAGGCTTGTTCAGCCGTACCGCGATTTTGCCCGTGTTCGTCCTCGCCCTCGCCCCTACGGCGGCTTTGGCCCGCTACACGCGCGCCAGCATGTTAGAGATCACGCGCATGGACTATGTGCGCACCGCGCGGGCTAAGGGGCTGCGCGAGCGGATCATCCTCTTGCGTCACATTATCCCCAACGCCATGATCCCCATCACCACCGTCGTTGGCGTCTATCTGGCCTTTGTCGTGACCGGATCCTTCTTTGTGGAGACGATCCTGCGTATCCCCGGTATCGGCCGTTACTTCGTGACCAGCATCCAGGCGCGCGACTACCCTGTTATTCTCGGGACAACACTTCTGCTCGCCTTCCTGGTCACGACCATCAATCTGGTGGTTGATCTTCTGTATGGTGTCCTCGACCCGCGCATCCGCTATGAGTAACGCGGGGCGAGCTTTGCGGAGGGGAATCGGTTATGAGTAGCTCGGCGATGCTCGGCGGACAATCGGATCGCTCGCCCACGCTGGCGATTGGGGGCGCCAGGCGCGGCCTGTGGCGCGATGCGCTGCGCCGCCTGAGTCGGAATAAGGCGGCGGTGGCGGGCGCGTTGTTTATCGCGTTCGTCATCCTGGTCGCCATCCTGGCCGATGTCATCGCGCCCTACCGCTATGACGACCAGGACCTGACCGCCGTCTATCAATTCCCCTCCAGCGCCCACTGGTTTGGGACGAACCAGTATGGCAAGGATGTCTTCTCGCTGCTCGTCTACGGGGCGCGCGTCTCAATTGCCGTCGGCCTGGTGGCGCAGTTGATCATCGTCGCCATTGGCCTGCCCATTGGCGCGATTGCGGGCTACCTGGGGGGCCGGGTCGACACTTTTATCATGCGCCTCGTGGATATCCTCTACGCGTTCCCCGACCTCCTCTTCATCATCATTGTAATGACCTACATCAAGGGCGCGCTGCCCAAGGTGGGTGGCTTCCTGTCGCCCCTGGCCGTCGCTGACCAGGCCATGGGCGGCCTGTTGGGCGTGTTTATCGCCCTCGGCCTGACCTCCTGGCTGACCGTCGCGCGCCTGGTGCGCAGCCAGGTGTTGTCCCTGCGCGAGCGTGATTTCACCGTGGCGGCCCAGGCGGTCGGTGTTCCCACCAGCCGTATCATCCGCAGTCATCTCGTGCCGAACACCCTCGCGCCGGTCATTGTGGCCGCGACGTTGGGCGTGCCAGGGGCGATTATGGTCGAGGCCGGCCTCAGCTTCATTGGCCTGGGCGTCGATCCGCCGACCCCAAGTTGGGGTCAGATGATTTACGAAGGCTCCCAGGCCATTCGCGGCTATCCCTATCTTGTCCTCGCGCCCGCCCTGGCGATTGGGCTGACCATGTTAAGCTTCAACTTCCTGGGCGACGGCCTGCGGGATGCATTGGACCCCCAGCGTGAGCCGTAGCTCGCCCCAAACCTGACTCATAAAGGAGACGGACCCATGTTTGATTTCGCGGCCCGCGTCGCCGGGACACAGGCTGAGATGGAGCGCCAGGGCGTCGACTTGATGTTCTTGCGCCCCTCCCCCGACCTGACCTATCTCACTGGCTTCCGCAAAGTTCCGTTCTCGGCAGCCATGATGTATGACGAGATGTGGCTGCCGGAGTCGTGGGTGTTCGGCGCGTGGATTTTCAGGCAAGGCGACCCAATTATGACCGTACCGGCTCGTTATCACCGCGCCATTGGTGAGTACTTGTTGCCCAAGGATGTGCGGGTGGTCAAGGATGGCCCGGACGCCGCGCGCCACGTGCGTGACGTCTTGACGCAGGGCGGTCAGGTTCGCCGCATCGCCATCGTCAAAGAGACGCAGGGCCAGCTGACCGCTGCCGTGCGGGATGTCTTACCGAATACGACGTTTAGCGAGGCGACGGAGCTGACCAAGAAGCTGCGCCAGGTCAAGGACGCCGACGAACTGGCCTTGCTGCGCGAGGCGGGCCGCATCACCGACCAGGTATTTGGGGCCGTGGTCGAGCGTCTGAAGCCGGGGCTAACCGAGTTGGACGTGATTGCCGAGGTCGACTACCAGGCGTTGCGTCACGGCGCGGAGGGGATGTCGTTTACCACGGGCGTGAGCGTGGGCAATGCGGGGCGTCTGCGCCAGGACGGCCTCGTCTTGCCGCGCCGCGTGATCCAGGCGGGCGACCACCTGTCGTTCGACCTGGGCGTAGTCTACGAGGGCTACTGCTCCGACTTTGGCCGCACGGTGAGCTTTGGCGAGCCGGGCACGGAACTCAAACGCGCCTTCGATACCGTCTACGAGATGCAGATGACGGCGTTTCACCTGTTGGGCCAGCCAGGCCAGACCGCCGAGGCGATTGACGCCGGGGTGCGCGAGGTGGTTCGGGCGCGGGGTTACTCGGCTCGCACCGACTCGATTAGTCTCCCTGATGCTGCGTATGACCCACGCGACGAGGTCAACGAGCCGAACGGGCGCTTCTATCACGGGCTAGGCCACTCGATTGGGCTGGAAGTCCACGAGTACCCCTTTATGCAGCGCACCGAGACCCAACCGTTGCTCCCCAACACGGTGATGACGCCGGAGCCAAGCCTGATCAAACCCGGCAGCTTCGGGACGCGCATCGAGGACAACATCCTGGTGACCGAGACCGGCGCTGAGTGGCTCACCAACTATCCGCGCCATCTCACTGTCATCGAGTAGGGAAGGCTGGCCTATTCTATGTCGCACCCCACCCCGAACTACGCCGAACGGGTCAACAAGGTCCAGGCGGCCATGGCCGGAGCGCGCATCGACCTTGTCATCCTGAACCACTCCGCCAACTTTACCTACCTGACGGGTATCCCCTACCCGCGTGCGAACCCCACCGGCGCCGCGATGCCCAACGATTGGCTGCGCGTCGCACTGCTCACTCAGGACGGCGGCCCCATTCTCGCCACCAGCGGCGATCCGGCTGAGTTTGAAGGACCGGCTGCCGACCGTCCCTGGATTCAGAGCGTGCAGAGCTACGATGGTTTGCAGGACCCAGCCACGACGGCCAAGGCCCTGCTGGCGCCGTATCGCGGCGCGCAGCGCGTCGCCCTGTCGGAGCCGACCTGGGCGCTGGCCTCGCTGGCCTTCCAGGCCGCCCTGCCCGATGCCCACTTCACCATGGCCGAGCCATTGTTCTGGCCGCTACGCGCCCTCAAGGACGAGGCCGAAGTTGCCCGCTTGCGCCGGGCGGCCGAGATCACGGACCAGACGTTTGGCGCGGCGCTGAAAATGATGCGCCTGGGCGTGACCCTCCAGGACATTACGGATGAAATCCTCGCCCGCATGCTGCGCCTCGGAGCCTCGGGTACGTCGTTCTCGCCGTCGGTCATCTTCAATGGCCCCGGCTTCGAGGGGCGGGGCGGCCCCAACAAGGCTGTCCCGCTTCAGCCGGGCTGCCTGGTCGCCTTTGATATGGGTGTCGTTTATGATGGCTACTGCTCCGACTTTGGCCGCAGTGTGATCGTGGGCGAACCGCGCCCCGACTTCCTGCGCCACTGCCAGATGCTGCGCCAGGCGCGTGACGCCGCCGTGGCCCGCATCCGGCCAGGGATCGCCCTCTCCGATGTCCATGAGGCGGTCCACGCTGTCTTTGCCGACTATGGGTGGGAGGAGGAGGGGCGGGTCGAGTTTGGTCATAACCTGGGGCTAGATATTCACGAGCCGCCGTATGTCACGTCGTGGGACCACAGCCCGTTGCAAGAGGGGATGGTGCTGGCCGTCGAGCCGCGCGCCTACCGCAACGGCATCGTGGGCGGGCGCGTCGAGGACATGCTGCGTGTCACGGCGACAGGCGCGGAGCCGCTGACGACGTTCTCTCTCGACCTCTTGGTCATCTGAGGCGTGTCTGCTGACCGACTATACTGCTCGCTCGGCGAAACCGGCCTCGCTCCAACCGAGGTCGGGCCTGATGGGCGCTCCGCGCCGGGCGTCCGCCTGCGCGGACGCGCTCTTGGCCCGCCTCAAGGCGTCGCGTAGGCCAACGCTCGGTTGCTGGCCCGCCAGCCGCGACTTCCAGTCGCTGGCACGCTGCGGCTTTCACGTTGGGATTAGTTTAGGGCTGGGGGACGGCAGCGTTGTCGTGTTCCATGACCGCCCGTAGCGCGTCGTTCATCTGTGTCTCGTAGCGGGCGGTAGCGGGCTGGGCAGCCCCGTTTTGGCCCAGTCCGTTATAGTGGCGACTCAGGAAGCCCCCACGCTTGAACGCATGGCGTCCAGGCTGTAGACCCTCATCGTCCTCAAGGCCAGCCGCCCTGTCCGCCTCGTATTCCGCTTGGCTAACATCGATAACGATTTCTTCGGGCTTATCTTGACTGCTCATACGCTCTCATGAAAGCAGTCAGCGGATTTGGAGAGCCCGCGGTCGTTAGTGGTCATGCGGCTCGGCGTGGAGGGCACCGCGCGCGGCGAACTCCTGCGCCCGTTGCTGGGTGTAGGCGATGGCCTCGCCTGAGATGAGCGTCGGCCCGCCCAGCGCCTGGGCGCGCAGCCCTAGCTCGGCCGCCTCCTCCATGAGCACCAGGACGCGCACCGCGCCCATCACGTCACGCTCGAAGGTGAGGACACCGTGGTTCTGGAGCAGGACGCCCCGCGTGCGCTCGTTCATCGCGTCGGCGATGTTCGTCACTGACTCGCGCGAGCCGCGCGGCCCGTACTTGGCGACGGGAATCGGGTCGGTGAGGCCGAAGCGCGCCAGCCCCTCGTACCAACACTCGATGGGCCGGTCGGCGACGGCGTACACCGTCGCGTAGGGCGCGTGGGTGTGGATGACCGCGCCCATGTCCGGGTTCTTCTCGTAGACGACGGCGTGCATGCCGACAATCTCGGCGGCGATGGGGTCCAACTCGCCGTCGACGACGCGCCCGCCAAGCGTGACCAGGGGCAGCCGCGCGACGTCGACGTCTTCCAGGCTCCCGACGTTGGTCAGGAGCATCGTATCGGTGCCGGGGATGTGAACGCTCATGTTGCCGTGGCCGGAGCGCGAGATTGCGCCCGACTTGATGATGGCGCGGGCGGCGGCCACCATCTGCTGTCGCGCTGCCTCAACCTGAGTGACGGACGATGACATGGCAACTCCTTTCCTGGGCAACTTTCTTGCCCTATCCCCATTCCAACCACGTGATCTCTTCTTGCGATAGCGGCACGTCGAGGGCCCGCGCGTTCTCCGCGAACTCGGCCCCCGTCTGGCAGCCGACGAGGGCGAAGAGGTTGAGCGGCTGGCGCAGCGCGTAGGCCAGGGCGACCTGGGCCAGTGTTGCGTCCTTGTCTGCCGCCAGCCGCGCCGCCCGCTCCAGGCGGCGGAAGTTTTCCTCCGAGCCATACGTCTCGGCGCACAGCCGATCCAGCGGCGTCTCGAAGTTGTCAAGGTTGTCGCGGCGGAAGCGCCCCGAGAAGAAGCCGCCCGCCAGGCTCGACCACGCGAACACGGGCAGCCCCGTCTCGGTGTACCACACTCGGTCGCGCTCCCCCTGCCGCCCGCTGATGCTCACGCAGTCGGGCCACGGTTCCCGAATCTGCACCGCCAGGCTGAAGTTCGGGCTGCTGGCCGCGAAGCCCTGCAGACCGTGCGCCGCCGCATACGCGTTGGCCGCCTGGATGCGCGCCACTGACCAGTTGGACGCGCCGAACGCGCGGAGCTTGCCCGCCCGCTGGTGCTCGTTGAGCGTCTCGATGATGGGGCCGACGGGGACTGACGGGTCGTCGCGGTGGAGCAGGTAGAGGTCAATCGGCTCCAGCCTGAGCCGCGCCAGCGAGTCGTGGAGGTCGGCGGTGATGTCGAACGGCGTCACCCGCTTGCGGTCCTGGTTGTGATGCGCGCCCTTCGTGATGACCACCACCTTGTCCTGGAGGCCGCGCTCGCGCACCCACCGCCCCAGCACCCGCTCGGCGTCGCCCCCGCCATACTGGTGCGCCGTGTCGAACGCCGTCCCGCCCTGGGCGTAGACCTCGTCCAGCAGCTGGAGGCTGCGCGCCATGTCCGCCGCGCTCAGCATCACTGTCCCCTGGACCACGCGCGCCACGGGCTTGTCGAGGCCGGGGACCTGTCCGTACTCCATGCTTACCCCTGGATGCTCAGTTCCTCCGCCAGTTCGCGGAGGAACAGTTCGGCGTCGGTGACTAGGCCGACGGCCTGGAAGGTGCCACGGTCGGCCAGCTTGACCACTACGCTGGGATTGATGTCCACCGCTACCACCTTGACGCTGGCGGGCAGCAGGTTGCCGACGGCGATGGAGTGCAGCATGGACGAGATCATGATGACCAGCTCGACGCCGCGCAGCGCCCCCCGCATCTGCCGCTGCGCCTCAACCACGTCGGTCACAACGTCCGGCATCGGCCCGTCGTCGCGGATTGACCCGGCCAGGACCATCGGGATGCCCGCCCGGATCGCCTCGGCCATGATGCCGCTACGCAGCACGCCCTGCTCGACGGCGGCGCGCAGGCTGCCGACGCGGCGTATGGTGTTCAGGGCGCGCATGTGGTGGTGATGCCCGCCCTCGACACTGGTCCCCTTGGTGATGTCCACGCCCAGCGACGTGCCGTATAGAGCATACTCGACGTCGTGGGTCGCCACGGCGTTCCCGCCGAGCAGGACGTTGACATAGCCGTCGCGGATCATGGCGGCCAGCAAGGGGGCGGCCCCGCTGTGGACAATCGCGGGCCCGGCCACGACGCACACCTTGCCGCCCCGCGCCCGCACGTCGCGCATCTCCTGGGCAATGGCCTGGATAGCGCGCGCCTTGGGCTTCTCCGACGACACCTCGCTGCCCATGAAGCTGAAGACTTCCCGCGTGCGGGGCCGCTCCAGCGGCGTCACCCGTACGCCGTGGTGCCCGACCACGACCGCCTCGCCCGCTCGCACGTCGGCCATCGGGCGCATCTCGGCCGTGTCCCGCTCCCAGTCCACCACGACGGCCAGGTCCATCTCCGTGTTGGCGACAGGGACCCACCGTCCCCGCAGGCGGACCTGGGTCTCCAGGTTGGTCGAGGAGTAGAAGCCCTCGGGCAGCGCCCCGTCGCGCGGGGCTGGCTCTGTCACTACGTCCACGTTGTCGAGGACGCGCGCGCCAAACGGCTGCGAGGCTTCCAGGATGCGGGTCAGCCCGTCGGCGTCCGGAGCCGACACGCGCAGGACGGCCCGGCTCGTCTCGGCCTTCGTCCGCCCGACCTGGATTTCCAGCACTTCAAAGTCCCCGCCCAGGTCCATGATGGCATCCATGACGCGGGGCAGGATGAGCGAATCGATAATGTGGCCGGCGAGGACAATATCTTCGGTGGGCATAGGTTAGCGGACGGTCAGGCGGATGTCGGAGACTTCGGCATCGAAGTCCCAGCCGGAGGCCTGCGCTTCGACGCGCACGATCTGGAAGGGAGGGAGGTCACTCTGGCGCAGCTCGAACTCGACCGGCGTCCACACCCCGCGTCGCAGCGGGTCGCCGTGCGCTGTCGGGTTGCCGGCCTCGTTCTGAATATAGAAACCGCGCCACCACTCGTGTTCCGACCCGTACGCGTCCTTGTAGACGACGCGCAGGATCATGGGGTATTCGGAGTCGAGGTAGCCGCCCCCGCTCAGGCTCTGCTCGTTGACGCGCACCTCGGCGCGCAGCCTGAGCGAAGTATAGGGGTCGGGGAGGTTGCGGCCCAGAATCTGGACGGCCCGCACGTTGGCGTGGTTGCCGCGGTCGGGGGCGAACATCGAGCCGCTGCGGGTGAAGCGCAGCGCCTGGCGGTCGCCCGTGTTCTCCACATCCCACTCTGGGTCCACCGACGGCCCGTCGCCGCCCTGGTCGAGAATGACCCGCCAGCCGTTGCCCAGGGGCGCGCTGAAGTCGCCGTTGGTCAGCAGGTTGACCTCGGTCGTCGTGGCGGCGAGCGGGGCGCCCTCGGCGGGGACCTGGGTATGCTGGCCGCGATGCACAGTCACCGCCTCGTTCGTGGCGGCGCCGATCACCGTGGCGTCGAAGTTGTAGGCGTGCACGTCCGTCCCGCTGCTGCTGACGTCGAAGAAGTAACCACCTTCGACCAGGTGCGCCGTCATGTGAGGCGAGGTGACGAAGAACTGGGGCGCGGTCCGACCGGCAATGGGCAACGCAACGCCGACTTTCGCCGTGCCGCTGATGACCTCCAGGGCGATGTCGTTCGGGCCGTGGCTCAGCCCATATTTGGCGAAGCGCGGCTCGCGCAGGCGGGTCAGACGCAACTCTGTGCTGGGGTAGATCTGGACCGTGCTGCCGTCGAACAGGGTGAGCAGCGCTCGCGACTCGTTGTCGGTCACAATCGTCTGCTCTTCCTCGACCCTGGCGATGTCGGTCACACCCGTCTGCCCGCCTTGCGCCGTGCGAACGAGGACAATGGGGCGGATGACCTCTAGCTCAGCCGTGCGGGCTACCATGGCCGTCCGCAGGAAGCGCACCGTGGCCAGCGGGCCGCCGATGACGATCACCAGGAAGGCCGCGAAGCAGGCAAGCATGACCAGCCACGCCAGGCGCTCGTGGCGGCGCTTAGCGTCGCGGCTGAGGGGCGGGGCGGCCTGGGGGCGGGGGAGCGTGGGGGCGGCCGCGACGTCGTTGGGAGGGAGGGTCGGACGCCCGGCGACAGGCGCCGGACGACGAGAAGCTGCCATACTTAGAATCGCACCGTAAAGCCGTCGAACGCGCGGTCGGCATCATGCCAGGTGAAGCGAACCTCGCGCACCCGCGCCGACGGCGGACCATTGTGGAGCCAGTTGAGCAACTGCTGGAGCGCCGAGCGTTGTCCTTCCGCCATGACTTCGACCGCGCCGTCCGGCAGGTTGCGCACCCAGCCGGTGACGCCCAGCGCGTACGCTTGGCGGCGCGTCGCGGCGCGGAAGTTGACGCCTTGCACGTGGCCGTACACGACGGCGTGCAGTCGGGCCAGCTCGGTCATGCGGTCTCTCCTGCTCGGAGAGTATAGCATGAATAGCGCCGGGCGTAAAGCCCCGCTTCACGCTCTGGCCGTCCGCATCTTCCAAGCGGGCGTGATACTCATGACAAGCATGGTGGCGATGAGGCCCATCCCCGCCGCCGAGACAAAGATCAGGTGGTAGTCACCCAGGATGTTGTGGAAGAAGCCACCCGCGTAGGCGGCCAGCGCGGCGCCAATCATGTGCGAGCAGAAAATCCAGCCGTACAGCGTGCCCAGTGACCCGCGCCCGAAGCGCATCGCCGTCAGGTTCACCGTCGGCGGGACGGTGGCGATCCAGTCTAGCCCGTAGATAACCGAGAACAGCAGCAGGCCGCGCAGTTCAAAGATGAAGGGCAGCGCGGCGATGGACAGCCCGCGAAACCCGTAGTAGGCTGCTAGCAGCTTGCGGTTGTCATAACGATCGGTCAGCCATCCGGAGCCGAGGGTGCCCACGATGTTCATCATCCCCATCAGCCCGACGGCTCCGGCCGCCGCGACTTCGGTGAAGCCGTGGTCGATAGCGTGGGGGATGAGGTGCGTGCCAATCAGCCCATTCGTCGTATAGCCGCAGACGAAGAAACTGCCTGCCAAAAGCCAGAAGTCCCGCGTCCGCGCCGCCTCGCGCAGCGACGTGCGCCGCTCCGGGTCGGCGTGGGGCGTGGTCGCCGCCGCCAGGCTCGCCACCTGCGCCCCAACTGGCTTCGCCCCCACGTCCTGGGGGCGATTGCGCATCAACAGCGCGATGGGGATGAGCAGCGCCGCCGCAATGGCCGCCGGCAGCGCGACAGCCGCCCGCCACCCGTAGTCCACCGTCAGTTTCATCATATAGGGCAGGAAAATGAGCTGCCCAGCCGACGACGACGCGCCAATCAGGCCCAGGACAACGCCGCGATGGGCGACAAACCAGCGGTTGGCGATGGTCGCGCCCAGTACGTTCGCCACCGCGCCCGTCCCGATGCCGACGACCAGCCCCCACAGGACGTAGAACTGCCAGAGCTGGCTCATGAACACCATCGGGGCCAGCCCCGCCGCGATGAGCGCCACACCGCCGAACATGACGCGGCGCGGCCCGTAGCGGTCGATGAGGCTGCCGCCCAGCGGCGCGCCGAAGCCAAACGCTAGCAGGCTGACTGCGACGGCCAGCGAGATGGCTGCCCGGTCCCAGCCCAACTCCTTCTCCAACGGCACGATCAACACGCCGGCCGCCGTTCGTACCCCTGCTGAGAACAGCAGCACCAGGCACGTCACACCCAGCACCACCCAGGCGTAGTGCCACCGCCCCTTCGCCTCACCCCTCATCGCCCCCTCCACTGGCTTGCCGTACGCCAACCCCATCGCGCCGACTTGAGTCGGCCCTTGGCGGACTGCGATCCGCGCTACATGCCTTCTCCGGCTTCCTAGTTACGCCTTCCTCCTGCCTGGTTTTCGTCTTCCTCCTCCTGGTTCGGTGGCACACGCGCGGTCCATACACTCGTTGGATGCTCGTCCCGCAGCCGGTTCCACGCCTCCATCATCGGGGCGCGTCGGCGCGTCGGCAAGTAGCGGGCGACGCCCAGCCAGTACAGCGCCTCGGGCGCAAAGGCGTTGCCTCTGTCATCGGCGACCGGCTGGAGCAGGGCGGCCGCGGCGTCGTAGCCTGCCCACGCCAGGTAGGCTCGCGCCACGCCGATGCGCAGCATCGGCAGGAACAGGTCTGGTGGCAGAAAGCCCGGCGATTGGTAGTGGGCCACGCCGCGCCGGTCCAGAATGGCAATCGTCGGCGTCCAGATCACGCGCTGCTGCCGAAAGTGGGGTTGGTCCGCCGCGCGGTTCAACAGCAGACGCACGGCGACGAGCCGCTCGGCGATGAACTGCGCGACGGCCGCGTCCGCGTAGGTCAGCCCATCCAGGGCGACACAGCCTGCTCAATGCTCCTTGCTGAAGTCCGCCAGGACGAAGCGGCGCTCCCGCCCCGCCTGCTCGAGCGCCGCCATCAGGTCTGCCGCCCACGCGATGGCCTCGTTTGCCATAGCTCTCTCCTTCCCCTAATATCTACCCCGAACCGCTGTATGTGTCAATCTTGGCGCGACTATGGCACGCGTCTTGTTGTGCAGCCGGGGGCACTTCCAAAAGCCCTCACTCCGGTGTATAATTGGGATAGCTCGCAGACTCAAGGTGTATATGGGCTGCGCCGCAGCCTGTTTAGTGCTGACACTAACTGGAGATAGATGTGAACAGGGGCGCTTTTCGCAGCGGGATCATTGGGCTACTGGTCGTTCTAGCCATTGTCGCCCTGCTGACCACTTTTATGAACGGGCAGCCGGCGCCGCAATCGGGCTTGACCCTCTCGGACCTGGCGCGTGACATCAAGCAAGGCGCGGTGCAGCAGATCACCGTCATCGGTGACGACCTGCGCGTCCGCTACACGCGCAATCCGCAGCAGGAGCGCGTGACCCGCAAGGAGCACGCGAACAGCTTCACCGAGGAGATGCGCATGCTGGGCGTCTCGGATAAGGAGCTGTCCGCCGTCAAGATTGACATCGTCGCGCCGAGCTTCTGGTCCAACTGGGGGCCGCTCATTGGCTCCCTGCTGCCCGTCCTCCTGCTGGGCGGCTTCATCTTCCTGATGATGCGCCAGGCGCAGGGCGGCAACAACCAGGCCATGAACTTCGGCAAGAGCCGCGCCCGCATGTTCGGCGGCGACAAGCCGACCGTGACCTTCGCCGACGTGGCCGGCGTCGACGAGGCCAAGCACGAACTGGCCGAAGTCGTTGAGTTCCTCAAGGAACCTGAGAAGTTCATCGCTCTCGGCGCCCGCATCCCCAAGG
>CAZLBQ010000118.1:0-13761 GCA_964557745.1 uncultured Anaerolineales bacterium | reverse complement strand
CGGTCACGCAGGAGCTGTTCGAGGCGGTGATCAGCGAGGCCATCGACGTCGAGGATGTCGCCACAGCCACGTTGCGCTTCCGCTCAGGGGCGCTCGCCACCTTCCACGCGGGCTATATGCTCGCCCTCAGCGGCAGCGGCTTTCACAACTCCGGCTACGACGCGTTCTTAGGCTTCCGAGGGCCGCAGGGCCGCGTCTTCTGGGATCCGGCGGCCCGCCCGCCGCGTGTGTACGCCGAGAGCGCCACCCCCGCCTGGGCGAGCGCCCCGAAGCGCGAGTTTGGCTACGAGTTGGGGAGCAGCCCAGGCTACGGCGGCATGATCGGCGAGACGTTCGTCCGCGACTTCATCCGCTCGCTGCGCGGCGAAGGCCCACCTCCCACCACCGGCCGCGACGCCGTCGCCGTCGCCCGCATTGTCGACGCGGTGTACGAGTCGAGCCGCAGCGGGCGGCGTATTGACCTGTAGGACTGCGATGCATATCCAAGACTTCGATCCCAACGCCTTGCCCCACGCGGCCAAGACCATTGAAACGCTCGACATCGCCCTCATGCCCGACGGCCACCCGCTCAGCCTGAGCTTGCTCGCCGCGCGAGGCGCGGCCAACGGCCCGACGGTCGTCGTGCTGGCAGGCGTGCATGGCGACGAGTACGAGGGCATGCTCGCCATCCCCAACGTCTTCCGCCGCCTCGACCCGCTGGAGATGCGCGGCACCGTCCTGATGGTCCCGGTCTGCAACATACCGGCCTACCTGGACGCCCAGCGCTCCAGCCCAGTCGACGGTCTCAACCTGGCCCGCGTGTTCCCCGGCGCGCCTGATGGCACGCTGACCCAGCGCATCGCCTACTGGCTCGGCGAGCGCGTCATCGCCCACGCCGACCTGCTCATCGACCTACACAGCGCTGGCGTCTCATACCATATTCCGACCCTAGTCGGCTACTATCACAGCGACACTGCCGCGGGGCAGCGGTCGCAGGCCGTCGCGCTGAACTTTGGCGTGGATGTGGTGTGGGGTCACCCGGACGTCGCGCCGGGGCGGACAGTGTCGTTCGCCACCGAGCGGGGCATCCCGTGGGTGTATACCGAAGCGCCGGGCGCCGGGCGCGCCCAGCGGGAGGATGTGGCGGCCTTCACAACAGGGGTCATGAACAGCTTGCGAGTGATGGGCGTGCTGGACGGTCAACCCAACGTCGAGCCGCCGCGCCATCACCTGCTCGGCTCCGGCGACCTGGACCGCTCCATCACCGCCAACGCGGGCGGCCTGTTCGTGCCTCAGGTGGCGTTGCTAGACGACGTCGCGGTGGGTGACGTGCTGGGCGAGGTGCGCGACCTGGCGGGGCGGACGCTAGACGAGGTCCGCGCGCCCACGCCCGGCGTGGTCATCTCGATGCGGGGGTTGCTGCGTGTCCAGCCGGGCGACGGCCTGTTCGCGCTGACGAGCCGCGCCCCGCAGACGTGACATGCCCAAGACCTGACAGGTTTTCAAAACCTGTCAGGTCTTGGCTGTGAATCTAGGCCGACCGGGTCGGTGGCTCTGCCTTCTTCGCCTCGTCGGTTGGCTGCGGCTCTTCTTTGACGCCCTTGCGGAACTCACCGATCATCTGTCCAATGGCGCGGGTGAGTTGCGGCAGGCGCGACGGCATGAAGAACAGCAGTCCCACAAGGATGATGATCAAGATGTGGGTTGGTTGCAGCCCGTACATAGGGACGCTCCAGGGTGAAAGTTAGCGCGCCGCCACGGCGTGCGAGGCGCGTTCGTGCGGCGGGGGCGCGGGCGGGCGGTTGAGATAGCGGCGGCGATAGGTGATACACAGGAAGAGTACAACGAGCTGAAACAACACGCCTAGGGTCGTGTAGAACTGGCTGAAGTAGAATGTAATCAGGTCTACGATGGTCAACGCCCAGAGCAGGGCGAATATCCCCACGCGCACGCCGAACGCTTCGCGGCGGGCGATGATGGACAGGACGCCCACTGTCAGCAGCGTGCCGACAAACACCATCCCCATCACGTTGAGCGCCAGCCAGTAGGGGTTCGAGGTCACATACTGCTCGCGCCCACTGCGAATCACGTATTCGAGATCAGCCCAGGCCCGTACCAGGGGGGGCGCGACGAGCAGGCTGTTGAAGTACATGGTGACGGCCACAGCGGCCTGCCCGACCAGGACGAGAACACGGTGCGAGCGGCGGCCGATACGGTGAGCCGCAGCGCCCTGGAGCCAGGCGGCAAAGCGTTCGAGCGCGTTGGGCCGCCACTCCACCAGGTCCAGCCCTTCGGCCTGGATGTAGTCGAGCAACTCGGCGGCCAGGCGGCGCGTGTTCGGGTTGGTCTCCGTCGTGACCACGCCCTGCAGCCCCTTCACAATGCGAGTGCGCTCGTTGGCGTCGAGGTCGTTATCGAGCACCTCTTTCATGTCATCCAGGGCGCGATAGAGTTCGGCACGCGTGTCCCGCTGCTCTTCGCGCTTGACCTGAAGATAAATCCACACACTGAGCAGGATGAAAGCATAGATGATGGGCAGCGCGATAGGATAGAAGTAGTCGGTGCTTTCGGTGATGAACTTGCCGACCTCGTCGATGAAAAGGCCGACGCCAATCCCTGTCAAGACGGCGCTGGCGCGATACGCCCAGCGGTTGGCGAAGATGAGGGGGAAGAGGGCGCCCACGTACAGCAGCAGCCCGCCCCACAACACATGGGCGATGTGCAGCGTGCCGTTGCCGATCTTGGGAAAGCCCGTCAACTCCAGATAGAACCGGGTCAGTGTGACCGACGCGCCGAAGCTAATGATCATGAGCAGCAGGTAGCGCTCGGCGAAGTTCTGTTCGACCGGGCGGCGATTGGGCCGCTGGCTCGGTCGGGATGCCATGTCTTGTCCTCTCCCTACCCCCCGATACCCAGCACCGAGGCGACCATGCGCAGCACTTCAGCCTCGCTGCGGCTCACCTCGTGCTTGCCAAAGCCCAGGAACCCACCTTCCTTACCAGCGTGGGCGACCATCTCCCCGACGCGCAGCAGCCAGCGTTTGTACTCGTCCGCCTCCTGGGGCGTGGCGAGCTGCTCGACCAGATTGGCGGCCGCCTGGCACGCGTCGACGGTTTCGGTCTGGATTTGCGTGTCATTCTTAGGTAGGTCATCCTCATCGGATGTCGGCCTACTCTCGCCCGCGCCGCTCCGCGCCTCCTCCGACAGGATGGCCTGGATCAGCCCGTTGTTCGGGAACGCGGCGGCCGCGGCGCGCGGCGCCGCCAGCATCGTCTGGAACTCGTGGACAGTACCCTCGAACCCGCTGCTCGACGCCGTCATGACCGCCAGCCCGACCTGCATCGCCGCGCCGTACAGGACCCGCTTTTCCTCGTCCGTATACTCCCGCGCTACAGCCATCGCGCCTCCTAGTACCTAACTCATGCTGCGGCAAAGTATACGCCGGGACGAACGCAGGTTCAACCTGAGCGTCCCCCACCTTCGAGCCGCCTCTCTGCGTCTCCCCGCGCGTAGCGCAGGGCGTACAGCGCGCCGAAATCCTCCACGATGAATGAGGCCGACACTGCCCCGCGCTGCGCCGCCGCCAACGGGTCCCCCGTCTCGACCAGGCCGGCCAGGAACGCGCCGCAGAAGGCGTCGCCCGCGCCTGTCACGTCACGGACCGTCGCCGGGCAGGGCGGGACGGGGGAGATTGCGTTGCGATCACGGTCATAGACCAGGCTGCCGCGCGCTCCGCGCTTGACCACGACCAGGCGCGGGCCGCGCGCGGCGAACCAGCGCGCGGCCTCGTCCGCCGACGCGTCGGGCAGCAAGGTGGCTACCTCCATCTCGGAGGGCAGGAAGACATCTACGGAGCGTAGCAGCTTCTCTACGTCGGCCAGCCGCTGGGGCGTCATGTAGCTCTCGCCGGGGTCCAGGGCGATCACGCCGTCGCTGACGCGCCGCAGGTATTCGCTCAGTTCTAGGTGCGACTCGAAGTTCATGGGCGCCAGGTGAAAACCCCGTGCGTCCTGGTACGCCGGTGGGATGTCCGCGACGTGGAGCCAGAGCGGGCGGTAGGCTGCGTCGGCCTGGTCGGCGGTCGGCTGGTGGTACGTCGCCAACTCAGGCGGAACGGCTAGACCCAGGCGGCCAAAGTGGAAGGCCGGGCCGCCCTCATCGCGGCTGCCGCCGTCGTCGTGGGCGAAGAAGGTGCGCATCTCGGCTTCGCCGTCCAGCCAGCGCACGCCGCGCACGTCGATACCGCGCTCGGCCAGCGCCGCCAGCCACTCCCGTGGGTAGTTCTGCCCAGCGCGCCCCACCACCCCCACCGCAGCGTCCCACACCCGCGCGCCCACCGCCGCGAACATGGCGTTACCGCCACACTGACGCAGCGCCACGCGGCCATCAGCCGTAATCAAGTAGTCGATACGGAGGCCGCCAAAAACAACCAGCTCTAGTTCGCCCACCGTCTCCCCTTTTCACCACGCCCGGTTTCCGGTATACTACCCCAACACCACCGACACTCCCAACAGAGAGGGGCCATGCCCGCCACCTTCGCCGCCGTTCAGGCCGTCGTCTTCGACGCCTACGGCACGCTGTTCGACGTTCACTCCGCCGTCGCCCGCCATCGCACGCGGCTGGGCGACCAGCCCGACCGCGTCTCGGCGTTGTGGCGCGCCAAGCAGCTGGAATACTCCTGGCTGCGCAGCCTCATGGGCCGCCACGCCGACTTCTGGCAGGTCACCCAGGACGCCCTGGACTATGCCCTCGCCGCGTCTGATATCCACGACGAGGCGCTGCGCCGCGAACTCCTCGCTGCCTACCAGACCCTCGACGCCTACCCAGACGCGCCGGCCGCCCTCGCCCGCCTCAAGGCCGCCAGTTTGACAACGGCTATCCTCTCCAACGGCTCGCCCGCCATGCTCCACGCCGCTGTTGCCAGCGCTGGCCTCGCGGGCACGCTCGACGCCGTGCTGTCCGTCGAGGATGTGGGCGTCTACAAGCCCGACCCCCGTGTCTACCAACTGGCCGTGGCGCGCCTCGGCGTCGCGCCCGACGCCATCCTGTTCCTGTCCTCCAACGGCTGGGATGTCGCAGGGGCGGCGTGTTTCGGCTTCCGCGTCGCCTGGGTCAACCGCCTGGGCCAGCCGCCCGAGCGCTTGCCATGCGGACCGGACGTCGAGCTAAGGTCGCTGGCCGAGCTGCCGGCGCTGGTGGGTCTATGAGCAGCAGTCAAACGCAGCAGTATCTTTATCTGACGACGACGGGCCGCAAGACCGGCCTGCCGCGCGAGATTGAGATCTGGTTTGTGACGTTCGACGGCAAGTTCTACATCCTGGCGGAGCACGGCCACGACGCCCAGTGGGTCAAAAACATCGTCCACAACCCGCGGGTGAGCGTACGCGTCGGTGGCCAGACCTTCCCCGCAACAGCGCGGGCGTTGGACCCCGACCAGGACCTCGTGGCGTGGCAGACCGCGCAGCGCCTGGCCCATGAGAAGTACGGCTGGGGCGACGGCCTGCCGGTGGAGATCACGCCGCTATGACCCCGCTCAGCCCCTTCACCGTCCTCTTCGACGACAGCGCCGACGGTGGGCCGTCGCTGCCGCCTGACCTGCGGACGGTCTACGGCGGCGACCTGCGCTTCCCGCCACCGCGTGATGACCGTCCTTATGTCTATATCAACTTCGCCGCTGCGCGCGACGGGCGCGTGTCGTTCAATCTACCCGGCCAGATGGGCGGCGACGTCATCAGCGACCACAACGACCACGACCGCTGGCTGATGGCCCTCCTGCGCGCCCGGGCCGACGCCGTCCTGTGTGGCGAAGGCACGCTCCGCGTCAGCCCGGACCACCTCTGGACGGCGCAGTACATCTTCCCTGAAGAAGCAGCAACATTCGCCCGCCTTAGAGAGACGGATGGCCTGCCGCCGTTCCCGCGCCAGGTCTTCGTCTCGCAGGTCGGTGAGATTCCCCTGGACGCGCCCGTGTTGTCGCGTGCTGACCTCAGTGTCGTCATCGCCACGACGACAGAGGGCGTCGCCAACCTGAAGCCGCTCACCGACCGCGCCCCCCACGTCGTCGCCCTCGACCTGGGCCGCGAGACAGTGGACATGCGCCGCCTCATGACAGCGCTGCGCCAGCGGTACGGCGTGCGCAACCTGCTGACCGAGGGCGGCCCTCGCGTCTATGGGTCGCTGCTCCAGGCGGGCATCGTCGACGACGAGTTCCTGACGCTGTGCCCCATTGTAGTGGGGGCCACGCCCGACACACCGCGCCCCGGCCTGGTCGAAGGCGTCGCCTTCACGCCCACCGACGCGCCGCGCTCGCGCCTGCTGAGCCTACGCCGCGTCGGCGACCACCTCTTCCTGCGCTCGCGCTACGCCCAGAACGGCTCAGAGGAGCACGCGGATGAACGCGGAAAAACGGATGGACGCGGATCAGATACATGAAGTATATCTGCGTTCATCCTCTTTTTCTGCGTGTATCCGCGTTCCTGCCTGGGGGCGGTTGCCAGGGTCAATCGTCAACGCCTATTGCCAGACCTGGCGGCCCCGCGTGAGGAGCAGGGTGACAAAGAAGAAGACGACCGAGGTCAGGACGATGGCGGCGCCCGACGCCACGTCGAACCAGTAGGACACGTACAGGCCGAGGATGGCCGACAGCACGCCGAACACGACGCCCAGCGCCATCATGCGCGGCAGGTAGTCCGTCCATTGGTAGGCCGTCGCCGCCGGGGCGATGAGCATGGCGACCACCAGCACGTTGCCGACGGCGCTCAGGCTGATGACGATGGTCAGGCTGAGCATGATGAGCAAGAGGTTGTTCAGCGTCGTTACCGGCAGTCGCGCTGTGGCGGCCATGATCGGGTCGAAGCTCAGCAGCAGAAACTCCTTGTACAGAAAGACGATCAGGCCCAGGATGAGCAACCCGAAGCCGCCGATGAGCCACAGGTCGGCGGGCGAGACGGCCAGGACGTTCCCGAACAGGATGTGCGCCAGGTCGACGCTGTAACTCCGCACCCGACTCAGCAGCAGGATGCCCAGCGCGAACGCTCCGACAAACATGATGCCCACCGCCGCGTCCTCGCGCAGGCGGCTCTTGCGCTGGATGAAGCCGATCCCCAGCGCCGTCGCGATACCCGCCAGGAACGCCCCGATGAGGATGTTGTGGCCCATGAGAAACGCGACGGCCACACCGGGCAGGACGGCGTGCGCCAGGGCGTCACCGATAAAGGCCAGCCCGCGCAGGACGACAAAGGTACCGATGACGGCGCACACCGCGCCCACCATGACCGAGGCCAGCAGGCCGCGCTGCATGAAGGCGTAGGTCATCGGCTCCACGAACAGGCTAACCAAAGTGTCCACAGCCGTCTCCAATCGCCATCGTCCCCTGCGCGGTCGGCAACACCATCAACTGCCCGCCGTAGACCTGGCAGAGGGTCTCAGGCGTGAAGACCTCCTCGGTCGGGCCGTAGCCAATCACGCGGTGGTTGACGCCGATCACACTCGAGAAGTGACCCATGACCGTGTTCAAGTCGTGGGTCGCCACGAGAATCGTCCGCCCCTCACTCTGCAACTCGGCCAGCAACTCGAAGATGACCTGCTCGGCCACGGCGTCAACGCCGCTGAACGGCTCGTCGAGTAGGAGCAGGCGCGCCTCCTGGGCCAGCGCCCGCGCCAGGAACACGCGCTGCTGCTGGCCCCCCGACAGTTGCCCGATCTGACGATGGGCGAACGGGGCCATGCCCACCCGCTCCAGGGCGGTGCGGGCCCGTGTACGGTCCGCCGCCGAGGGCCGCCGCCCCCAACCCAGATGGGGGTAGCGGCCCATGAGGACCACATCCTCCACCCGCACCGGGAACCGCCAGTCGATCTCGCCGCGCTGCGCGACGTAGCTCACCTCAGCGGGCGTGCGGTCGCGCGCCGAGTGGCCGAACAGCACGACCTCGCCCGCAGCAAGCGGCGCCAGCCCAACCAGCGCCCTAAACAGCGTTGACTTCCCCGCCCCGTTAGGCCCGACCACAGCCACCAGTTGCCCCTCGGGCACCTGGAGCGTCACGTCGTCCAGCGCCACGCGGTCGGCATAGCGCACCGAGACCCCCCGTACATCCACCGCGATTGGTGTCCCATCGTTGACAAACATACATTCCCTACTTGAGAGCCTTCACGATCTGATCGATGTTGTAGCGCATCATCTTAACATACGTATCGGCAGGCTGGCCCGGCCGGCTCAACGAGTCGGTATACAGGTCGGTCACGACCTTGACCCCGGCGTCCTGGGCGATCTGCTGCGCCAGGCGCGGGTTGACGGTACTCTCGGTGAAGATGGCCGGCGCGCCCTCGCGCTTGATGAGGTCCACCAGTTGCGCCACGTCCTTCGCCGACGGCTGCGCTTCGGCGCTCACCGACGGGATGACTGTCCCCACCACTTCGAAGCCGTAGCGGGCGGCGAAGTAGCCCAGCGTATCGTGGCTCGTCACCAGCTTGCGGCGCTCTGTGGGCAGCACGGCCGCCTGCTGCACCACGTAGCCGTCGAGGTCCTTGAGTTGAGCCAGGTACGCCTCGGCGTTGGCTCGGTAGACCGCCGCGTTGGCCGGGTCCGCCGCGCTCAGGGCGTCGCGGATGTTCGCCACGTACTGCAAGGCGTTCTGGACGTCGAGCCACAGATGCGGGTCATCGCTATGGCTGTGGTTGTCCTTCGCAGCAGGCGTAGCGCTGTGCTCCGTGTCCTCGCCCCCCTCGCGCAGCCGGAGGCCCTGCGAGACGACAATCGCTTTGGCCTGCGTGCCCGAGTTCTTGATGAGCTGGGCCAGCCATTCCTCCAGCCCCACCCCGTTCTCCAGCAAGACGTCGGCCCCCGCCAGCGTCTGCGAGTCCTTGGGGCTTGGCTCGAAGGTATGCGGGTCAGCCCCATACGGCAACAGCGTCTCGACGATCGCGGCGTCGCCCGCCACATTCCGCGCCAGGTCCCCGATGATGGTGGTCGTCGCCACGACGGCGAGCTTCTTGCCGCCGGCCGCCGTCTGTTTCCCAGTTGCCGACGGCGTCGTAGGCCCAGCCGTCCCCACCCCGCACGCACTCACGCTCACTACCAAGACAACGAGCGCCAGCGCAATCCACCCCGACCACAGCCGTAGCGCCGACTTCCGTCGGCCATCGTATTGAGCGCCAGCCATCAGACTATCGAGCACGTCTTTCTCCACCATCGCCTAATTCTTCGTCTCCGCCGCCTGGCAGCGCTGACACAGCCCATAGAATTCGAGGTAGTGGCCGCGCACGCGGAACCCGGTCTGGGCAGCGATCCGCTCCGCCATGTCACCCAACCCGCACTCCTCCACGTCCACAATCGCCCCGCACGCGTCGCACACCAGGTGGTGGTGGTGCTGGTCGTGGTGGACGGTGAACCGCTGGGCCGCATCGCCCAGGTAGGCGGGCCGCGCCAACCCTAACTCCGTCAGGATGTCCAGGGTGCGGTAGACCGTGCTGAGGCCCAAGGCCGGGTACAGGCGGCAGCCCTGCTCGTAGACCTCGTGCGGGCTGGCGTGGCACGCGCCTGCTTCGAGGACGGCCAGGACGGCCAGGCGCGGGCTAGTCAGCTTGTAACCGGCCTGTTGCAGCGCCGTCGCCAGCGGCCCACGGCGGGCGGCTTCTAAATCGGTTTGCATCATAACCTGGCCCTCACCCTAATTGAGAAATATTCCCAATACAAGAAAAGCATACTCCCATCGCCGCTATTTGTCAAATCTAAGTGAGAAACATTGTCATCTAGCAACTTCTGTGCCCGGCTGGGACAAACGGCCCACCACCGCTATAATTTGACCTATGCAAGACACCGCTACCGCCAACCGCATCGTCCTTCTCGTCGGCGCCCTCACCTATCGCGGCGATGCCTTTGTCCAGGCTGCTCAGCGCTTGGGCCTGGACGTCGTCAAGGGCATCGATTTCCCCAAGCCGCTGGCCGATACCTGGCACGCCACGCTGCCGCTCGACTTCAAGCTGCCCGACAAGGCCGTCAAAGACCTTGTTGCTTATGTCAGCGAGCATCCAGTGCGCACGATTCTGAGTGTGGACGACAGCGCCACGGTCATCGCGGCGCGGGCCTGCCAGGCGCTGGGCTTCTCCACCAACTCGCCCGACGCCTCCTTCGCCGCCCGCAACAAGGCCGTCATGCGCCAGCGCCTGGCCGACGCCGGCGTGCCCAGCCCACGCTTCCGCGTCTTCCACACTAATGACGACCCAACCCTCATCGCGCCGACAGTCGATTACCCCTGCGTCGTTAAGCCGACCATGCTCTCGGCCAGCCAGGGCGTCATCCGCGCCAACGACGAGGCTGAATTCGTGGCGGCCTTCCGCTGCACGCGGGATATTCTACTCGCCGTCGGCGGCGAGCCGGGCGAGAAGCGCCAGGGGCATATCCTGGTTGAGGACTACATCGACGGCTTCGAAGTGGCGCTGGAGGGCATCCTGGCCGAGGGTCGCCTGACCCTGCTGGCGCTGTTCGACAAGCCCGACCCCCTCGTCGGCCCATACTTCGAGGAGACAATCTACGTCACGCCGTCGCGGCTGCCCCAGGCCACCCAGCATCTCATCCTCGACACGACGGTCCAGGCGTGCGCGGCGCTGGGCCTGCGTGAAGGTTCGGTCCATGCCGAGTTGCGCATCAACGATGACGGGGCGTGGGTTGTCGAGGTCGCCGGGCGGTCGATTGGCGGGTTGTGCTCGAAAATTCTGCGCTTTGGGACGGAGGAGACGTCGCTCGAAGAGTTGATTATCCGCCACGCGGTGGGGATGGAGGAAGCATCGGTCCAGCGCGAGGGACGCGCGGGGGGGGTGATGATGATCCCCATCCCGGCGCGGGGGATTCTAAAGCGGGTCGAGGGCATCGCCAAGGCCGAGGCTGTACCGGGTATCGAGGAGATTGACATCACGATCCCCATCAACTACCCGGTGACGCCCTTGCCGGAGGGCGCCAGCTATCTGGGCTTCATCTTCGCCCGCGGCGAGACGCCAGAGCAGGTCGAGGCGGCGCTACGCGAGGCGCACCGCCGCCTGAAGTTCACCATCGTGCCGCACATTCCGCTGTTCGAGTAGTCGGGTAGCCACGTCGTCCGGTGGTCGGATGGTCGAGTAGTCGAGCATCCACGACGAGAAGACTACCAGACAATCTGACAACGCAATTACCCGACTACTCTACTTCCTGGGCGCGGCGGGCGCGCCCTTCGCGGCGGGAGCCCCTTTGGCCGCCGGCGCGCCCTTCGCGCCCATCCCGCCCTCGTCCTCGGGCACCCAGCCTTCCGGCATCGCCTGGTCGTCCTCAAACAGGAAGGCTTCCATCTGCTCGTTGAGCCACTTGCGGGCGTCGGGGTCGACGCCGACCAAACCGTAGTGATTGACGAGCATCACGGCCTGGCGCTTCCACATGTCCCAGGCGGCGGCTGAGATGTTGTTGTAGATGCGCTCGCCCAGTTCGCCCGAGAATGGGGGGCGGTCGAGGCCGGGCAGGCGCTGCTTGAGCTTGACACAGTACACCATGTGCGGTCCGCCGCTCGCGGGGCCTGGTGGGGTTGGGGCAGCGGGTTCAGGCGCCGCCGACGCCGTAGACGCGGCCTCCGCTGCGGCGGGCGTCTCCTCAACCGGCGCCTCGCCGGCGGCCTGCTCCCCTTGTTCCTGGGGTGTGTTCGCCTCGTCCTCACTCTTGGGTCCGCGTTTAAAGAACTTCGACAGCATGGCCTCTCTCCTATGCGGATACTCTTCTTTGGCATGGAGGGCGTGTTCTCCCGCGCCCCACTGCTCGCGCTCCTCGCCGCCGGTTGGGTGAGCGGTGTCGTCGTCCCGCGGCCGATGGGCGTCTCGCCCCTCCGTCTCTCAGGCGACGCCGACAGCCCCATCCGTCAGCTGCCGCCGCCGCGCCGCACCGCCCTGGACATTCCGCTGCTCGGCCCGACCGCCGAGCCGACCGTCGTCGGGCTGGCCTGGGACTCGGGCGTGCCGGTCTACGAAGTCGCTACCCTGAAGCATGGGGCCGTCACAGCGGCGCTCGCTCCTCTGGCAGCCGACGCCATCGCCGTCGCCTGCTTCCCGCGCCTGCTCCCACCCGCCCTGCTCCGCCTGCCGCGCCTGGGGGCCTTCAACGTCCACCCCTCGCTCCTGCCCGCCTATCGCGGCCCAGAGCCTTTGTTCTGGGTCTTCCACGACGGGCTGGAGCACGCGGGTGTCACGGTCCACGCTATGGACGCAGGCGCCGACACCGGAGCCATCGCCGCCCAGACAGCCATCAGCTTGCCCGACGGCATCGGCTACGAGGCGGCCCAGCGAGCGCTGTCGGATGTCGGCGCGCGGCTGCTGGTGGACACGCTGCGGCGGGCCGAAGCGCGGACGCTGACCCTATCGCCGCAAGATGAGGGCCATGCCTCGCATGCCCCGGTCCCTACCACCGCCGACTTCGTCATCACCCCCGACTGGTCGGCCCATCGCGCTTTCAACTTCATCCGCGGCGTCGGCGGCTGGGGTCCGCCGGTCGTGCTAGCCGTCAACGGCGAACATCTTCGGGTCCACGCCGCGCTTGCCTACGACAGCAAGGCGAGGCTGCCCGAGCCGCTGCGCCGCGTGGACGACACGCTCCAGGTACGCTGCTCGCCCGGCGTCCTCACGCTCGAGGTTGACTGAATTATCGTTGGGGGAGGGGAACGAGTCAAACAGGGGCATCGACAGGATTGACAGGCGTCACGCGTGGCGCCTGTCAATCGCACTTACGCAGGAAACGGACAGTTCAAGGGACGGGCTAGCGGCCCTTGGGGGCTACCTTATTGGTGCTGATACCCAGTAGGCTGTACAGCGGGCCCATGCCGACGGCCCCCGTCACTAGCATAACCACGCCCACAATGCCCAGTAGCCACGTCCACACGCCGCTGACCCAGAAGAAGGCGGCGGCCAGCAGTAGCACGCCCAACACTAGCCGCACACCCCGATCGACACCGCTCTCATTGGTCTTGAACATGGTGACACTCTCCTTGGTCCCCAACGGGACGACTTGCCTCTCTATAGCCTATAGATGAGCATACCGCTGTCTTGGTTACAAGAGGAACGCCGTTAGGGGCGGACGGTCAGCCCCGCCGCTTCCATGACCTTCTGTAATAGCACGCGCTCCGGAACCGCGCCCTCGATGTGGACTGTATCGTTGATGACGGTGCGGGGCACGCCCATCACCTGGTACTTCTGCGCCAGGTGCGGGAACTCGATGGCCTCGACCATGTCGGCCTGGACGAGCGGGTTCTCCATCGCCATCTGGTGCGCCAGGTGGACGGCGGGCGGGCAGTACGGGCAGGTGGGGGTGATGAACACCTGGAAGCGGACGGGCTGCTTGACCTGGGCCAGCGCCGTCTTGCTCGCCGCGCTCAGGCCCGAGTCGCCCTGGCTGACCATGAGGATGTCCTGGACAAGGGTCCCAAACTCGTAGCCTGACGGGATGCCGTACAGGCGGATGCCGTAGTCAGTCTCGGCATCGTCGGCCACGACGAGAGCGATGGCCGGAATCTTGTCGATGTTGTATTTCTTGGCCTGGTCCGCGTCCCGCACCAGGTCATAGACCTCGACGCGAATCCTGTCCGACAGCCCGGCCAGTTCCTCCGCGATGGCCCGCGTCTCGCGGCAATACTGGCACTCCAATTCCTGGGTAAACACAACCAGCTTCACCGGACGCGTCAGCGCCCCAAACTCCTTGCGCAGAGCGTCCTGGTCCTTCTTCGACAGTAGCGCCATCCAACCCTCCTGTAGTCCGCTCCTGGGGCGGGTCTATGTGTC
>CAZLBQ010000117.1:0-13868 GCA_964557745.1 uncultured Anaerolineales bacterium | reverse complement strand
CCGCGCCACCGATTTTGAAGACCGGGCCGGCCACCGGGCCGAAACCACCCCCACGAGCGAGCCAGGGTAATCATAGCACAGGGGAGGGGGTTGGGGCAAAAACACGGGGCGTCTGGCCGATGGGGAACCGACCATGCGCCCCGTGTGCGGGTAGGACGTCGTCGACGTTAGCGGGCGATGAGCACCGAGACCGTGGCGTGGTCCAGGATGCTGCTGCCGACGCTGCCGTGGAAGAAGCTGCGGCGGTGCGGGCCGAGGACGATGAGGTCCGCCCCCATCTCCTTGGCTAGGGCCAGGATGTTGCGAGCGGCCGGCATCTCGACCAGCCTGGTATCGGGCTTGAGGTCCGCGACGCTGCCGGCGAGCCGGGCGATCATTGCCTCGGCCTCCTGGACCTCCGCCTCGCCGCGCGCGGCGATGGCCGGGTCTTCGAAGAGGACGTCGCCCTGGCCGCTGACGGCGTGGACGAGGGTCAGCTTGGCGTCACCAGCGCGCGCCAACTCGCCCGCAATCTGCAACGCCTTGAGGGCCACCGCCGAGTCATCCACCGCTACGAGAATGGAACGGAACATAGGGGCCTCCCTATCCATGCGCCGTCCGAGACGGCGTGTGCCTGGTTAGCGTCCGGTCGCCGTGGTCGGTCGGACAGCGGTCTTCGCCTGGGGGTCGTCGGCGGTGATGTCGACATGGTGCGTTTCCGGGAGCCGGAGCGCGCCGATGACGAAGCAGATACCCGCAATGAGCATGGGGTACCAGAGACCGGCGAAGTTGTTCCCCGTGTTCGAGATCAGGGAGAGGCCGATGATCGGTACCATGCCGCCGAACACGCCGTTGCCGATGTGGTACGGCAGCGACATGGACGTGTAGCGGATGCGGGTCGGGAACAACTCGACCAGGAAGGCGGCGATGGGGCCGTAGACCATGGTCACGTAGATACACTGGATGAAGACGAACACGCCCAGCATGACGGGGCTGTAGTTCCCGCTGGCCGGGGCGTAGTTCGCCATCGCGGTGTAGATGGGAATGTAGGTCAGGACGCCCAGCAGCATCCCGGTGAGCATGATCCACTTGCGGCCGATGCGGTCGGACAGCCAGCCGAAGACGACGAACAACGGGGTGGCGAACAGGATGGCGACGCCGACGATGAGGTTGGAGTCGACCAGATTGACCTTGAAGATGTTCTGGAGGTAGTAGAGGGCGTAGAACTGGCCGGTGTACCACACCACGCCCTGGCCCATCGTCGCGCCGAACAGAGCCAGCAGGACAAAGCCCAGGTTGTAGGAGTTACCGAAGCTCTCCTTGAGCGGGTTCTTGGAGGTCTTACCCGCCGTCTTGAGCTTGGCGAACATGGGCGACTCGCGCAGGCTGATGCGGATGTAGAGCGAGATGGCGATGAGGAAGATGGAGATAAGGAACGGGACGCGCCAGCCCCAATCCTTGAACGCCTGGTCGCCGACGGCCAGACGGGTCGCCAGGATGACGCCCAGCGACACGAACAGGCCGAGGGTGGCCGTGATCTGGATCCAGCTGGTGTAGAAGCCCCGCTTGTTGGCGGGTGCGTGCTCGGCCACGTAGGTGGCCGCGCCGCCGTACTCGCCGCCGAGCGCCAGGCCCTGGATGATGCGCAGGAGGATGAGGATGATGCCCGCCGCCGGGCCGATGGCATCCGCCGTCGGCAGCAGACCGACGAGGAAGGTGCAGATACCCATCAAGCTCATCGTGACCAGGAAGGTGTACTTGCGGCCGATGATGTCGCCGACGCGCCCGAACACGATGGCGCCGAAGGGGCGGACGATGAAGCCGACGGCGAAGGCGGCCAGCCAGGCGATGATGTCGCCCAGGGGCGTGCCAGTCTGATAGAACTTGCTCGAGATGGTGGAGGCGAGGCTACCGAAGATGTAGAAGTCGTACCACTCAATCATGGTACCGGCAGCAGAGGCGAAGATGATCCGCTGGATGCCCTGCTGGGGCTGAGCCGCGACGGCGGCCGATGTCGATGCCATGCCGAATTACCTCCTGGAGAGTGGCGGGCGCGAGGCGCGCCGGGTGGATGGATGAGACCAGATTGAGAATCATCACTGGGTACGCGTCAGACGAGGGCAGACCTCCTTTCCCAGACAGGAAGGGCGGGAGCGGTTGGGTATCTGACGTTCGATCCGATAAGCCACGGGATAGAGGGAAAACGGTGAGGCAGACTCCGACGTGGGGGCACTATAGCATCGCTGTGTCATGAGATGATAAGGGGAGTGTTAAGTTTGTGTAAAGTTCGCCGGGTGGGGAAGCTCCGCCACAACTTGCGGGAAAACCCCGATTCAGGCATAATCTGGGGGTGGACTATAGGAGGAGGAGACGTTATGGCAGGACGGAGCCGCAGGGAGTCGATGTCCAACGTCGACACGGCATGGTGGCGGATGGAAGAGCGTGACAACCTGATGATGATCACGGGTGTCATGTTCTTCGAGGGCAAGATGGACATGGCGCGCCTCAAGAGCGTGCTGGCGACGCGTCTTGTCGACCGCTACGACCGCTTCCGCCAGCGCGTCGTCGAGCCGACGCTGCCGGCGCTTGGTCCGCAGTGGGTCACCGACCCCGCCTTCAACCTCGACAACCACGTCCATCGCTTCCGCCTGCCCCCGCCCGCCGACAAGACCACGCTTCAGAAGTTCGTCAGCTACCTGATGAGTACGCCCCTCGACTACTCGCGCCCGCTGTGGGACTTCTACGTGGTCGAGAACTACGAGGGCGGCTCGGCCATGGTCGGGCGCATCCACCACAGCATCGGCGACGGCATCGCCCTCATCTCGGTTCTGTTGGCGATGATGGATCAAGAGGCCAACCCGGCCGACAACGGAGGACCGAGCAGGCGGCGCCGCCGGGAGCGCGGGCCGCTGGACGCCGTCTTGCGCCCCGCCAACAAGGCCCTGCGCTCGACGCGCAAGATGGCCGGTACGGTGGCGCATGAGAGCGTGGATACGCTCTTCCATCCCCGCCACATTCTCAAGCTGGCGTGGCTGGGTCTCAGCGGCGCCAGCAGCCTGGCGAAGCTGAGCCTGATGTGGCCCGACCCCAAGACGATCTTCAAGGGGCCGCTCCAGATGGAGAAGGGCGCGGCGTGGTCGGAGCCGCTACCGCTGGCCGAGGTCAAGCAGGTGGGCAAGGCGCTGGGCGGCACGATCAACGACGTTCTGCTCACGGCGGTGTCCGGCGCGCTGCGGCGCTACCTGGACACGCGCGACGAGCCGACCGACGGGCTGAATATCCGCGCCGTCGTTCCGGTGAACCTGCGCCCGGTTGATCACGTGTCGCCCAAGCTCGGCAACGCGTTCGGGCTAGTCTTCCTCGCCCTGCCGGTGGGCGTGGTCGACCCCGAAGCGCGGATGCGCGAGTTGAAGCGGCGCATGGACCAACTCAAGAACTCGCCCGACGCCGTGGTGACGTTTGGCCTGTTGAATGCCATCGGCATGGCCCCCGACCAGATCCAGGACGTCGTCGTCAACATCTTCGGCACCAAGGCGACGGCGGTCATGACCAACGTGCCCGGCCCGCGCGAGATGCTCTATCTGGCGGGGCGGCCCGTCAAGGGCATCATGTTCTGGGTGCCCCAGTCGGGCCGTCTGGGTCTGGGGGTGAGCATCCTCAGCTATGCGGGGCAGGTCGTCCTCGGTGTCGCCACCGACCTAGGCCTCATCCCCGACCCCGAGCGCATCATCCAGGCCTTCCATGAGGAGTTTGCCGACCTGTTGACGGTGGCGCGGCAGATCGAGAGTGACGAGCGGTGGGAGGCGGGCGAGGACGAGGAGGAGGGTGACGAGAAGGCCGAGCCGACGCCTTCCGCTCAACCGCGCGCACGCACGGCCAGCCGCGCCCGCCAGAAGACGACGGTCGCCGCGGCCGCCCCGGCGCGCTGCCACGGCAAGACGAAGTCGGGCGCGCCGTGCAAGAACCGGGCGCTGCCCGGCTCAGAGTACTGCCGCCTCCACCAACCGGTTGCATAAGTGGGTCTTAGCTCCCCATCCCCTGCCCCCTTCCCCCACACGTGGGGAAGGGGAAGCAATGAACCAGAATAGACATGACTGACAGAATTGATGAAGGCGGCGGCATGCCCTTGCCCGCCGCCGCCGCCGAAGTCGGGCTGAAGGTGCTCATCGGCACGCTACGCGACCGCTCGCTGCTCACCGCCCTGCGCCTGATGTACGACCACGTCGGCCACGCCTACCGCGTGACCATGCCCGGCTTCCAGCCCGCCATCTTCATCGGCCCGGCCGCCAACCGCCAGATTCTCGTCACCGACCGCGCCCGCTTCAAGTGGCGCAGCCGCAACGACCCCGTCACCCGCCTGCTCCGTCAGGGTGTGCTCGTCATCGACGGCGCGTTCCACGACGACGTGCGCGGCCAGATGGACCCTGTCCTGCACCGCAAGCACGTCCTGCCCCACATTGAGGCCATGTGGCGCTACACCGACGACGTGACGCAGGCGTGGCGCAACGGCGAGACGCGCGACATGCTGCTCGAGATGCGCCGCGTCGCCCTGCTTATCCTGATGGGCACGCTGTTCAAGATTGACTTCGCGCCCGACATGGACCGCCTGTGGCGTCCCATTCTCGCCCTGCTCGAGTACATCTCGCCGGGGCTGTGGATTGTCTGGCCGGAGATGCCGCGCCCCAGGTACCAGGCGGCCATCGAGGAAATGGACGACTACCTCTACTATATCATCCGCAAGCGGCGCGCCGAACTCGATAGCCCAGACGCCGAGGTCGAGGCGGGCGACCTGCTGGGGCGGCTGATTCGGAACGGCATGGAGGACGGCCTCATCCGCGACCAGTTGCTGACCATGCTCATCGCGGGCCACGACACCAGCACGGCGTTCCTGGCCTGGGCGCTGTACCTGCTGGGCAGCCACCCCGACGCGATGGCGAAGGCCCGCGCCGAGGTGGACCGCGTCCTGCCCGACGCCTCGCGCCCACCCACGGTCGAGGAGCTGGAGGCGCTCGACTACCTGGAGCTGGTCAACAAGGAGACGCTGCGCCTGTACCCGCCCATCCACGTCGGCAACCGCTTCGCAGGCGAGGACACGTGTGTTCAGGGCTACCGCGTGCCCGAGGGGACGCGGGTCATGTACTCCATCTTCCTGTCGCACCGCGACCGCGACCACTGGGCCGAGCCAGACGTCTTCCGCCCGGAGCGCTTCGACGTCAAGCGCGATGAGAAGCGCCCGGCGCTCACCTATGTCCCGTTTGGCGGCGGGCCGCGCAACTGCATCGGCGCGGCCTTCGCCCAGGTCGAAGCGAAGGTCGTGCTGGGCCGGCTGCTGCAGACATTCGACCTGACGCTGGTGGAGGGGCAGAAGATTCGCCCCTACATGGGCGCAACGCTGGAGCCGCGTCCCGGCGTCCTGATGCGCGTCCAGCGCCGAGGCTAGCCGATGCCCCTCTACTGGCCGAGCACCGTCGCCTGGTCGCTCCTGGCGCTGCCCCTCAGCCTGTGGGCCGACCGCCAGTACCATCGCCTGCCGCCGCTGGCCGCTGGGGCGCCCCCCTCCCACCTGCCGCCGCTGTCCATCATCATCCCGGCCCGCAACGAGGCGCGTAATCTGCGCCGCCTGCTGCCCTCGCTCCAGGCAATGCGCTATCCGGGGCCTTGCGAGATGATCGTCGTCGACGACGGGTCGGAGGATGGGACGGGGGACGTGGCCGCACAGGCCGGGGCGCGAGTCATCCGGCTGGCGGGGCCGCCGCCTGGCGTCCTCGGCAAGCCCCACGCCTGCCACGAGGGGGCGCTCGCCGCGACCGGCGAGTGGCTGCTATTCACGGACGCCGACACCGTTCATGCCGCAGACGGCCTGGCAACCGCCGTCGCCCACGCCCAACGCGCAGGGCTGGACGGCCTCAGCCTCTTCCTGCGCCAGGAGTGTCGCGGCTGGCTGGACGGCCTGGCCCTCATGACGGGCTACGCGGGCCTCTTCGCCGGGTTCCGCCCGGACGCCGGTTGGCTCAACGGCCAGTACATCCTGCTGCGTCGCGACGTGTACGTCGCCAGCGGCGGGTTCGCCGCCGTGTGGGGCGAGCCGCTGGAGGACCTGGCGCTGGGGGGGCGGCTGCGCGGGCTGGGCTACCGTGTCCCGCTGCTACGCGGCGAGGACGCGGCGAGTGTGCGGATGTACGAGAGCGCGGGCCAGATGTGGCACGGCCTGACCCGGCTCGGCGCCGGTTCGCTGCGCTGGCAGGGGGCGGGGGCCCTTGGCTCAGCAATGTTGATCACCGCGCTCATGTCGCCGCTGCTGACGACGTATGGTGTGGCGCGGGGATTCCTCGGGCGGCGCTGGCTGGGGCCGGTGTGGGTAGCGGCGGGGCTGGGGATGCTACCCTGGGCGCGGCGCTTCGGCCCGGGCAGACGGGCGGCGCTGGCCCCGCTGGGCGCGCTCGTCGTCCAGGGCGCGGCGGTCTGGGGGCTGGTCAACCGTCTGCTGGGGCGGGGCGTCAAGTGGCGTGGCCGCCGCGTCTAGCCCTTTTTGCACAGGATGAACAGAATGAACATAATTCAATACACATTTTGTTCATTTTGCCTATTCTGTCCTTTCTCTTCGAGTGACTATGCTGGCCCTGCTCTGGACCCTCATTGCCTTTAGCTGCGGGGCGCTACCCCTGTCGTACTGGCTGGGACGGGTCGCGCTGCACACTGACATCCGCACATACGGCGACGGGAACCCCGGCGCGTCGAACGTCTTTCGGGCAGGCGGCAAGGGCTGGGGCACGCTGGCGATGCTGCTCGACTTCGCCAAGGGTGCGCTCCCCGTCGGCCTGGCGCACTACGCGGTGGGCCTGACCGGCTGGGCGCTGGTGGCCGTCGCGCTGGCCCCCGTCCTCGGCCACGCCTACTCCCCCTTCCTCGGTCTGCACGGCGGCAAGGCCCTGGCCGTCACGTTTGGCATCTGGTGCGGGCTGACGCTGTACGTCGTCCCTCTCGTCCTGGGCGCGGCCTTCGCGTTCTGGCTGCTCGCGCTGCGTCTCGCCAGCCGCGCCGTCCTGCTCGGCATGCTGACGCTCCTCGTCTTCCTGGCGGCCACTCGGTCGCCGTGGGAGTGGTTCGCCGTGTGGGCGGGCAACCTCGCGCTGCTGCTGTGGAAGCAGCGGGGGGATTATCAGCGCAGCTGACGCGCTACTCTAGGAGCTTGTTTGATGCGGTGAAGATAGGTACAATGTCCATCGTCAAGCGCTTGCCGATCGACAAGTGGACTGAGGAGTCAGGATCATGAGGACGATTACGGTTAATCTGTCGGAGACACTCTATAGCCAATTGCAGCGCGCCGCAGAACTGGCCGCTCAACCTCTCGACGCCATCGTGGAGCAGAGTCTAGCTCACAGCCTCCCGCCGTTGCTAGAAGAGATTCCAGAAGCGTATCAAAGCGACGTCTACCCTCTCTTGCAGATGACCGATACGGAACTGCGGTCGGAAGCGCAGCGTCAATTTCCAGATAAGCTATGGGGCGAGTATGAAGCCCTTCTAGAGAGAAAAAAGGAGAGGCCGCTAACCATGGAGGAACAGGCGCGCCTTGATATGCTACGTCGTGAAGCCGATGTGTTGATGTTTCGGAAAGGCTATGCGGCTGTCTTGCTCAAGCGGCGTGGCTACCGTATTCCCACTTTGGCCGAGTTGAGTGTCACTCAGTGATAAGTGCGAAGGTTCGCCGCCGAGTCGCTGATGAAGCCCGCCACCGTTGTGGCTACTGCCAGACACAGGAGATTGTAAGCGGCGTTCCCATGACACTCGAACACATCATCCCCAAGGGCCGGGGCGGGCAGGACAATGAGGAGAACTTGTGGCTGTCATGCCGGTTATGCAATGAGGTCAAAGGAATCCTCGTGGATGCAGTCGACCCGGAAACGGGTGTTCGCGTGCCCCTCTATAATCCTCGCTCTCAAGCGTGGACGGACCACTTCGCTTGGAGCGACGACGGAACGAGAATTCTCGGACGAACGGCGGTTGGCCGCGCTACGGTTGCCGCTCTTGATCTCAACGACAACCTCCGTGTGCGAGCGCGCGCCATCTGGGTAGAAGCGGGTTATCACCTGCCAAGCCGATAAAGCCACGTCATTCGCGGGCGGGCTGGCTTGCCGCCACGCCCGCCACGACCTCGACCGCCTTGCCGTACGCCTTGCGGAACAGGTCGGCGTTGCGGTTGGCCTCCCAGATCTCCACGCTGGCGTCCCCGCTGGCGAGCGCCTCAATCTGCACCCAATTGTCCCCAATGTGAACGACGACATCCCTGACGACGCCGGTCTTGCCGCGCTCCAGGTACTCGGCCAGCCGCAGCAGGGCCGATAGCTTCTCGACCCGCGCCTCGTCGCCGGACGCCAGCGTCGCCGCCAGGCCATCGAGACTGATGCCGCCGCGCCGGTGGTTGCGCGCCAGCAGGGCGATGAGGGCGATCTCGCGGTGGCTCCAGCCGGGCAGGGGCGCGTTGAGGACAATGTACGCCGAGTGGAGATGGTGCTCCCAGTAGTCGACGACGACGCCCACGTCGTGCAGCCACGCCGCCGCGCTGAGAATATCGCGCTCGAAGACGCCGTAGCCGTGGAGCGGCTGCAATTGGTCGAACAGCGCCAGCGCCAGGTGTCGGGTGCGCTCGAGGTGCGCGCGGTTGCCACCGTACAGTTGCACGAGATTGTGGACGCCGAACTGGCGGACGTCGGGGATGAGGGGTGGGGCGGCGGCGGCGGGCGCGCCGTCGGACCCGAACGCCGACGGCAGGAAGGTCTCGTAGAACAGGCCCTCGCGGATGCCCTGGTTGGAGACGAGGCAGACGTCGTGGCGGCCGAGGGTCATCAGGGTTTGCAGCGCCAGCGCCCCGCCCAGGATGACGTCGGCGCGGTCGCTGCTCAGACCCGGCAGGCTGGTCCGCTTGGCGATGGGCAGCTCACGCATCTGCTCAATCAGGCGGTCGACGGCGCTGCGCGTCAGGAGGTAGCCGTGCAGGTGGTCGGGGGTGCGCGGGGTGACGGCGCGGTCCATCTTGGCCAGGGCGCGGATGGTTCCCCCCATGCCAACCAGCGTCGGGCCGCTCACGTCGCCAAACGGCGCTAGCGTCTCGCGCACGTGCTCGACCAGGGCGTTGACCTCCGACTTCTTGGGCGGGTCGTTCTTGAGGAAACGCTCGCTCAAGCGGACCGAGCCGAGGGGCACGCTCGTCGCCTGGACCAGGCGGCGCTCCTTGACGCACGTGAGTTCCATGCTCCCGCCGCCGATATCCACTACCAGCCCGTCGGTGAACGTCAGCGAGTTGACGGCGGCCAGGTAGCCGTAGTACGCCTCTTCCTCGCCGCTGAGGATGCGCGGCGTCAGGCCCGTCTCCGATCGGACGCGAGCCAGAAACGAGTCGCCGTTGACGGCGTCACGCGTGGCGGCGGTGGCGACGCACACAATGTCGGTGATGCCGTTGGCGTCGCAGTGCTGGTGGAACAGCTTGAGGGCTTCCAGGGCGCGCTGGATAGGTTGCGCCCGTAGGACGCCCGTCTCGCCCATGCCCTCGGCCAGGCGCACGCCCGCGCGGACAACATCCTCGATGCGGAAGGCGCGGCCCGGCACAAAGCCGAACAGCACGAGCCGGGCGGTGTTGGAACCCAGGTCGATGATACCGATGTGCCGCATATCGGCCGGCTCATAGGGCCACGTGATGGGGGCGTCGGGGTCGCTCATAGGCGCTCCAGGGGCAATAGCCGTGGCGCTAGAAGCGGGCGCCACGGTTGACAAGTATACGCTCTGCCTCTACACTAGCGCCAATCGTGCCACGACACCGGGAGGACAGCATGCAGCTCTACTTCTTGCGCCACGGCGTCGCCGTCGACCACGGCGCGCCCGGCTATGAGGACAATGACGACGCTCGCCCGCTGACGCCGGACGGCATCGACCTGGCGCAGCGGGTGGCGAAAGCGCTCGCGGCGCTGGCGCCGGCCGACATCATCCTGACCAGCCCGCTGCCCCGCGCGCGCCAGACAGCGGATATCACGGCCCAGGCGCTGGGGGTGGACGTGGTGGAGACGGGGCTGTTGGGTCTCAGCTTCAACCGCGACGGGCTGGCCGAGGCGCTGCGTGAGGCCGAGGCCGGCCGCAGGAAGGCGCTGCGGAAGGTGATGCTGGTGGGCCACGAGCCGAGCATGAGCCAGACCATCGGGGCGCTAGTCGGGCCGGGGCTGCGCCTCGTGCTCAAGAAGAACGGCCTGGCGCGGGTGGACGTCCAGGGGCCGGACCTGGGCGGCGGGGAGTTGCGCTGGCTGCTGACGCCCGGCCAGCTCAAGCGGCTGGGCTAACCCGATTGGCACAGCCATTGCTTTTAGTCTCCCAACGTAGTTCCGAAGGGAGCGCAAAGCAATGATACCGTTTTCGGACATGGACCCGCGCGGTCAGCGGTTCCCCGTCATCAACATTGCCATCATCCTGACGTGCATTGGCGTCTTTGTCTATGAGATGCTGCTGAGCAGCCAGCCGTTCATCGGCCAGGCGGCCGACGCCTGCTTGCAGACCCTCGGCCACATGCAGGGCGGGCTGTCGCAACTCGACCGCTTCACCTGCACATACTCGGTCATCCCGACGGAGATTGTGCGCGGGCAGGACCTGTTTACCCTGGTCACGTCGCTGTTCCTGCATGGCGGCTTCCTTCACCTGGCAGGTAACATGCTCTACCTGTGGGTGTTCGGCGACAACATCGAGCGCGGCATGGGCAGCTTCTTCTACCTGCTGTTCTACATCGCCGGTGGCGTGATTGCTTCGCTGACGCAGATCTTCCTGGGCGGCCTGTCGTCCATCCCCAACCTGGGTGCGAGTGGCGCCATCGCCGCCGTCCTGGGCGCCTATCTGGTGTGGTTCCCTCGCCGCCAGGTGCGAACGCTGCTGTTCATCGGCCCATTCTTCACCTTCACCCGTATCTCGGCCCTGATTGTGCTGGGCTTCTGGTTCGTGCTCCAGATCGTCAGCAGTTTCGCCTCGCTGACGCCCTCGGCGCAGACGGGCGCGGGCGGCGGTGTCGCCTACTGGGCGCACGTCGGCGGCTTCGTCTTCGGCCTGCTGGTCGGGGTTGCGCTGCGTGGTATCCCCTACGTGCGCCAGATGCGGACGACCTCCCAATAAGCATTCTCCTCCTTCATCACCAGCCTCCCGACGGAGTGGGCGTCGTCGGGAGGCTGGTCGTTTGTCGGGCGCTGACTTGCGCGGCGGCGACGGAGCGGGTACGATTGGCGCATCGTCTTCCCAACGCCACGGGAGGCAGGTGTGCTACCACTCTCCGACTTCGACCCGCCGGGCCGCCGCGCCGCGCTGGTCAACGGCGTCCTGATCCTCGTCAACATCGCCGTCTTCGCCGTCCAGTGGTTCCTCGACCAGCAGGGGCTGCGGGGTGCAGCCGCCGATCCGTGCCTGCGCCTCATGGCCCAGGCAGGTCTCGGGCTGACCGAGGGCGACCAATTCTTGTGCGCTTTCGCCGTCATCCCGCGCGAGATCGTTCACGGCCAGGACCTGTTCACTCTCGTGACGGCGTCGTTCCTCCACGGCGGGCTGCTCCACCTGGGCAGCAACATGCTCTACCTGTGGATCTTCGGCGATAACATCGAGCGCGCCATCGGCAGCGCTCTGTACCCGGTCTTCTACGTGCTGGCGGGCATCGTCGCGTTCGTCGGGCAGGCGTTCATCAGCGCGGGGTCGGGCGTGCCGAATATCGGCGCGAGCGGGGCGGTCGCCGGGGTGCTGGGGGCCTACGTCGCCCTCTATCCCCTCAAGCCCATTCGGACGCTCATTCTGCTCGGCTGTTTCCCCCTCATCGTCCGCGTGGCCGCGCTCATCCTCATCGGCTGGTGGGCCGTCATCCAGTTCGCCAGCGGGCTGGCGATGCTGTCGCGCGTGGGCGGCGGCGGCATCGCCTACTGGGCGCACATCGTGGGCTTTGTGTTTGGGCTGGTCGTTGGCTTGGGGTTGCGCGCGGCGGGGGCGCTCGCCGAAGGCGTAGAGGTGGGGCCGAGCTAAGGTCAGCAAGGGTTATGGACCGCGGCGCGCAGGGTCTCCTCTGCCAACCTTCCCAGAGGAGACCCTGCGCGCCGCTGCTCAGAACCTTCCGCTGTCACTCCAAGAAGACCATGTCGCACACGACATGGCCTTGTCCGGGTGACGGTCAGCAGGAGCAGAGCCTTAGCCCAGCCCGTACTGGTCGCGGGCGAGTTGCGCCAGGCCGACCTTCTCCAGGCGGTCGACGGGGGCGCGGAACGTGACCTGCACTACGCCCGGATGACGACCGATCTCGATGCCGCCGGTGATGGTGGCGCGGTTCTTCACTTCGGGCACGGTCATGCCCAGCAGGTCGGCCGCGCGCTGCAGACCGTTGTCCGTCGCGGCGTTGAGGTCCGGCCCCGTGCCGATGACGGAGATGGGCAGCGACTCCTCCAGGTCCGCCCCCCACTGCTGCGCCAACGCCTGCGCGCGGACGCGCTCGCCCTCAGTCAGGGGCCGCGCCAGGAACGGCAGGTCCTCGGCGACGGGGAACAGGAGGGGGCCGTCGATGTGGAGGCCCTTGATGACGTGGACCTGGAGCGTGACGGCGCCCGACACGTCGCACGTGTGGCCCGCGATCTCACCGTCGCCCTGGAGGGCGTGCATGTCGCCCAGGTAGATGCCGCCGCCCGGCGTCTTGACGGGGCAGATGAGGATGGCCCCGGCGCGCACGGCGTCAATGTCCATGTGGCCGTCGGTCTTGTGCTGAACCAGTTGCTCCAGGGTGAGGCCGTACTCGTGGGGCGCGCCGACCAGGAACGAGCCGAAGTCGCCCGCGTTGTGCGAGTCGGGGATGGGGTGCGAGGGCGTGGTGCCCAACTGGCCCATGAACGGGCGCAGCCGCGCCACGAGGCCGACCAGGTCATGCGGCGCGAAGGCGAGAATCGGGTTCTGGACCGAGTTGTCGGGCAGGGCCGCGTAGCGCTTGGCGTCCCAGGCAATCGTCTCGGCGGCGTTCTGAGGCAGCGTCACGCCCAGAGTGTGGTTGGCGTCAAAGGCGATGGTGTAGCCGTTGGTGAAGTTAAACGGCGCAGCGTCGGCCCCACAGTTGTTGCAGCGCACCGCCGTCTGCCCGATGCCTTCCAGGTGGGTCGCCGGGTACAGCGCCCCACACTGGGGGCACTTGCCCGCCACGTACGGGTCGCCCAGGAAGCGGCCGCTCATGACGGTGTCGTTGCCGGAGGCGGTCGCCAGCGAGGTGACGCTGATGTCCAGGATGCGGATGGCGATGGCGTCGCCAACCTCGGCCCCCTCGACGGCGACGGGGCGGGTCACCTCGTGGCCGCCGCGGATGGCGGGCGTAATCATGGGGCCCCAGCAGCCGGGGGCGGTATTGGCGATGATGTGGCCGCCGTCCTTGACGGGGCCGAGCATGGGCTGGGCCGGGTCGAGGATGCCGTTGGTGTACTGGTCGACGAGCACGCTGCGGTGGGCCGTCGTCGGGCTGGCCGGCCCGTTAGCGGTTGGCTTGGCTGTCGCTTGATCAAGAATCATGGTTGGCTCCTTTGCTCAACGTCTGGACATCAAAAACTGCCGCCCGCGACGGGCAGCAGTAGAGCGACTTCCTGGTCGGCCGACAACGGCCGCTCGGTGGAGGCATACTGACCCGCCACGATGGGCAGGGCCAGCGACAGGCGCTCGGCCTGGGGGTAGCTGGCGCGCAGGTGCGCCAGCAGGTCGGCGACGGTGGCGTCGTCGGGGAGGGCGATGGACAGGCGCGGCGCGCCTAGCTCCTCGGCCAGACCGCCGCTGACACGGACGGACACGCGCATGGTGAGCCGCCTTTCAGGTGGGGAACGGGCACGACTGGCCTAAAGTATAGCGCGACCGGGCGCGAG
>CAZLBQ010000116.1:0-13935 GCA_964557745.1 uncultured Anaerolineales bacterium | reverse complement strand
GCTCCTTCGTCGATGCCCAGGTCCGCCCGGGGCGCCCGGCGTTTGTCATCTGTCCGCTGATCGAGGATTCGGAGAACTTGGAAGCGAAGGCGGCGGTCCAGGAGTACGAGCGCTTGCAGCAGCAGATTTTCCCGCACTGGCGGCTGGGCCTGCTGCACGGCAAGCTGCGGCCGGCCGACAAGGAAGCGGCGATGGCCGAGTTCTACCGCGGTGAGACGCACATCCTCGTCTCGACCTCGGTGGTCGAGGTCGGCATCGATGTGCCCAACGCGACGGTCATGCTCATCGAAGGCGCCAACCGCTTCGGCCTGGCCCAGTTGCACCAGTTTCGGGGCCGCGTTGGGCGGGGCGCGCACCAGTCCTACTGCCTGCTCGTCGCCGACGAGGACATCAGCGACGACGGCAAGGCCCGCCTGGAAGCCATGGAGCGTACCCAGGATGGCTTCGAGCTGGCCGAGGAAGACTTGAAGCTGCGCGGCCCCGGTGAGTTCTTCGGCACGCGCCAGAGCGGCCTGCCCGACCTGGCCGTCGCCAAGCTGAGCGACGTGCAGACGCTGGAGATGGCGCGCCACGCCGCCGAGGATCTGTTCAAGACGGATCCTGACCTCGCCGAACCCGACCACCGACTCCTACGGGCCAACGTCGACAAGTTCTGGGCCGGTGAAGGGGATTTGAGCTAAAGTCCGAAGATTGATGGGCGCCGCCACAGCGCGTCCATCAGGAGCTAACTGTGCATACCGCCGTCTATCCCGCCAGCTTCGACCCCATCCACCTGGGCCACGCCGACATTGCGCGGCGTGCGGCGCGACTCTTCGACCGCTTGATTGTCGGCGTCTACGACCGTCCCAACAAGAAGCTGATGTTCTCGGCCGACGAGCGCGTCGCCATGGCCCAGGCGGCCCTGGCCGATATGCCCAATATCGAGACCGTCGTCTACAGTGGGCTGACCGTCGACTTCGCGCGCCAGTACAATGCCACGGTCATGGTGCGTGGGCTGCGTATGCCGACCGACTTCGAGTGGGAGCATCAACTGGCCCAGACGAACCAGAAGCTAGCGCCGGGCATCGAGACGGTGTGCCTGATGACCAGCCCGCAGTTTGGCTTTATCAGTTCGACGATCGCTCGTGACGTGGCCATGCTGGGCGGGCCGCTGGAACATCTGGTGCCGCCGAGTGTAATTCCCCTGCTGCGCAAGCGAGCGGCAGAACTCAACCGTGTCGTATCCCCCTTAGCGCCCATCACCCATCGCAGCACATGAGCGACATCGATTTCCTGGTCGACCGCCTCGAAGAGCTTGTCCAGCAAAGCCCGCGTGTCCCCCTGACGGCCAAGTTGCTGGTGGAAGAGGAAGCCATCCTGCGCATCCTTGACCAGTTGCGCGCTGCCATCCCGGCCCAGATCCGCGACGCGCAGCGCGTCCTCCAGGACCGCGACGCGCTCATCAGCCAGGGTGAAGAGCGCGCGGCGGGCATTGTCAAGCTGGCCCAGGAGCAGGCCGACGCGCTGGTGAGCGAGCAGTCCATCCTGCTGCGGGCTGAGCAGGAGCGCCAGTCCATCATCGAGGGGGCTGAAGCCGAGGCCGCCCGCATGCGCCGCGCAGCCCACGCCGACGCCGAGCGGACGCGCGGCGAAGCCGACGCCTACGCCCTGGACGTGTTGCGCGACCTGGAACGCAGCCTTGCCAGCTACCAGCGCACCATCGCCAACGGCATCGCTGTGCTGCGGCGGGCAAAGGAGACGCCTCCCGACGCCTAGTAAGCCGCGCCCTCGATTTTGTCCCTCCCCCTGAAGCCGCTATAATTTCAGCGTTCCCATGTCTGCGCCCCAAGAGCGCGTGGAACCCGCACATTAACCCGACACGCACGCCCCTTCGCCCTTTGCGGCCGGTGTGGGCTGCGGGACAGGAGGTCGCGTGCAATTCAATGTCGCGCAGTTGATGAAAGAGCACACCGGGACGACGCGTCACTTCCCCTTGGACGAGGACATACGGAACTTTAGTTCCGAGGACATGACCATCGAGGCGCCCCTGACCGGCGAGGTCACGCTGATGCGAGACACCGAGGGCATCCTGGTGACGGGGCAGCTGCACACGGAGGCCAGTGTGCCGTGTGTCCGCTGCCTGGAGCCGGTCCAGGTGCCCGTGGATGTAGACCTCGAAGAGCAGTTCTACCCCACCGTCGATGTGGAAACGGGCCGCCGCCTGACGACGCCCGAGGACGCCGACCCCGACACGCTCATCAGCAACAAGCACATCCTTGATATCAGTGAGTTGGTGCGCCAGAGCCTGGTGCTGGCCTTGCCCATGCACCCGGTCCATGCCGAGGGCTGCGCGCCGCCCGACACCGCAAGTGAAGACGGCGAGGTGACTGATGTGACCGACCCCCGCTGGTCCGCCCTCCAGGCGCTCCGAGACGGTGAGATAAAAGCTGAGTGAGCGCCAGGGGTATTGAATCTAGAAGGACACGAGCCACGGAGAGTAGTTTCCAGGCTCGTGTCCTTTGCTTACTCACCCACCAGAGCTAACGCTTGGTTGAGCACTCGGTCTGATAAGTACATCCCTGACACTCGAAGCCGCTCAAGAACAGGACTGGCCGCTGGGATAATGCCTCGCCTCTTGGCGGTCAATACCAGACCCAGTGTACCTCTCACCGGGATGCCGAGGGCGGCAGCACAACGGCGCCCCGCCAGGTCATCAATAATGGCCTCTGTTCCGGCATGAGCGTATGCCCAGGCTAGAACGGCGGCTTCGCCAGTTCCTAAATCCCAGGCCAGAATTGCTGGTGGTGTGGGAGGGGCTTCGACCACCACCAACCAGGGCGTCGTTTCGACAACCTGAGCCGTCACATCGATTGCCCCGCGCCGTCGAATCTCACTCGCTACCGCCCTCGGCACAAGCACAGTCTGGCCTGCAAGGCGCAACAAGTCCAATAGGCTTGCCCGTGATAGGAAAATGAGGGGTGAGGCATCAACAACGGGAGGTTCAGGCACGGGCCACTTCCCGCCTCAAGTCGTCGAAGTCAACCACGAAGGCGTCCACTTGCTCGCGGGCCAGGGCCAACAGAAAGTCGGTGCGGTCCAGGCCCGCGATTTCGGCTCCCTTCTCCTGCGAGATTATCCCGCGCCCGTACCAGTAGATCGCCGCGGCGAGACGCAACTCGCGGGCGAACTCATCCGGTGAGCGGCGTAACGTTGAGAATACGTCTTCTGGCAATTCAAGTGTGACGGTGGTCATGACAATCTCCTGGAGCGCAGCCTATTCTCTGAATTGTACTGTATCTTGGCGCCTCAGACAATTCAGGCATCCCGTAATTTGACCAACCCGCTGCTTGCGGTGTATTATTTTAGGGTTATATTCGAGACAGTACCGCGCCCTGCGCGTGAACGATAAGGAGATTGACAAGACTATGCCACCGCTGCCAAAGCGAAAACATTCTAAGGCCCGCCGCAACTGGCGCCGCTCGCACGACGCCCTGCCGGGCATCCACCTGGTGGAGTGCCCGCAGTGCCACGCCATGCACCTCCCCCACACGGTCTGCCCGGAGTGCGGGACGTACAAGGGCGTGCAGGTCGTCGAATTGGACACCGAAAAGAAGAAGTGACCCGTGCGGGGTAGGGGAAGCATTCCCCTACCCCGTGTCCTGTCTGAACGTTAACCAGCCACCGTCATGACACCCTCTCCCTCTCTCGCCTGGCTCTTCCCTGGACAAGGCTCGCAAGGGGTGGGCATGGGTGCGGCCCTGGCCGCCGCCTCGCCCGCCTCGCGAGCGGTGTTCGCCCACGCCGACGCCGTCCTCGGCTTCCCCCTCTCCGACCTGTGCTTCAACGGCCCCCAGGCCACCCTTGATGATACAGTCAATGCCCAGCCCGCGCTGCTGACGACCTCCATCGCCGTGCTCCGGGCATTGGAAGAAGCAGCGGGGCAGGGCGACCACGGGGGGCCGCTCCTCCAGCCGGCGTTTTGCGCAGGGCATAGCTTGGGGGAGTACTCGGCGCTGGTGGCGGCGGGCGCGCTCGACTTCGAGCCGGCGCTGCGGCTGGTCCGCGAGCGCGGCCGGCTGATGAAGCAGGCGGGCGAAGCCCAGCCGGGCGGCATGGCGGCCCTCATTGGCGCGGACGATGCGACGGCGGAAGCGGTGGCCGAGGCGGCAGGCGTCCAGGTCGCCAACTTCAACTCGCCGGGGCAGGTTGTCCTGTCGGGGTCGAAGGAAGGCATCGCCCGCCTGCCTGAAGTCGCCAAGGCCCACAGCGTGCGCAAGGTCATGCCGCTGGCCGTCACCATCGCCGCCCACTCGGCCCTTATGGGCAGCATCGTGGACGAGTACCGCGCTGCGGTGAACGACACCCCCTTCGAGGCCCCGCGCATCCCGGTCATCTCCAACGTCACGGCGCAGCCTCTCGACAGCGTCGACGCCATCCGAGTCGAACTGGTCGAGCAGTTGACCCACTCGGTGCGCTGGGTCGCCAGCGTGCAGATGATGGCCGCGGCAGGCGTGACGGCGTTTGTCGAGTTGGGCGCGGGCAACGTCCTCACGGGCCTCGTCAAGCGCATCGTCAAGGACGCCAGCGCGCGGGCCATCGGGACGCCCGAGGACATCGAGACGTACCTGGCCGAGGCGGCGCAGGTCGCGGGCAACGGGTAGGACACAAGGGAGCTATGCTAGACCTCACCGGAAAAGTGGCCCTGGTCACAGGCGGCGCGCGCGGCATCGGCCGCGCCATCGCCCTCAAGCTGGCCCAGCAAGGGGCGGCCGTCGTCGTCAACTATCAGAGCAACGCGGGGGCGGCCGACGAGGTCGGCGCGGCGATCCAGGCTGGCGGCGGCAAGGCGGCGGCCGTCCAGGGTGACGTCCGCGACGCCGAGGCGGCCCAGGCAATGGTCAAGGCCGCCACGAGCGCCTTTGGCCGCCTGGACATCTTGGTCAACAACGCCGGGACGACACGTGATATGTTGTTGCCGATGATGAAGGCAGAGGACTGGGACGTCGTCCTGGACACTAACCTCAAGGGCACGTTCCACGTCACCAAGGCGGCCATGCGGCCGATGCTGCGCCAAAAGAGCGGGCGTATCATCAACATCACGTCGATGGCGGGCGTGTCAGGCAACGCGGGCCAGGCGAACTACTCGGCGGCGAAGGCGGGCATGATCGGCTTTACCAAGTCGGTCGCTAAGGAGATTGGCTCGCGGGGCATCACCGTCAACGCCGTCGCGCCGGGCTTTATCCCCACTGACCTGACGGCCAGCGTCCCCGCCGAACTCATCGAGAAGGCCACCGACATGTCAGCCCTCAAGCGGCCCGGCTCGGTGGAGGATGTCGCCAACGCCGTCGTGTTCCTGGCGTCGGATGAGGCCGCGTGGATCACCGGCCAGGTGCTCGCCGTGGACGGCGGGCTGGTTATGTAAAGGACACAGTATGGAGAACCTGGGAACGGTGACAATCGCGCCCCAAGTGCTGGTCGCCATCGCGCGCATGACCACCGAGGGCGTGCCAGGGGTGGTGCGCATGGCGCCGGGCGCGGTGAGCGGGACGACGCGCCTGCTCAACCGCGCCACGACCGGCGAGGGCGTGCGCGTAGCGGTGGTGGACAACGCGGTGAACGTCGAGGTCAACGTCGTCGTGGCCCGCGACGCCAACATGCGCGCCGTCGGCGAGCAGATTCAGACCGACATCGCCCGCGCCATCGAGCACATGCTGGGCATGCCGGTCCGCCAGGTTAACGTCAACATCCGTGACGTGGCGGCGGTGGGCGAAGAGGAGGAGTGGGCGTGAAAGCCCGCCGTCTGGCCCGCGTCCTGGCGCTCCAGACCTTGTACGAGGTCGACCTGGCGGGGCATCCCCTCGACCGCGTGTTGGCCCGCGCGCCCGAAGAGTTGCCCGACGAGATCGCGCTCCAGGCCCAGCAGCGGACGCCCGACGTCACCGACTTCGCCCGCCAACTCCTCCAGGCGACACTCGACCACCGCGAGCGGCTGGACAAAATCATCAAGATTATCGCCCCCGAGTGGCCGGTCCAGCAGATGGCCGTCGTCGACCGCAGCATCCTCCGCCTGGCCCTGGCCGAGATTCTCTATCTAGAGACGCCGCAGAAGGTCGCCATCAACGAGGCCGTCGAGATGGCGAAGCGGTTCGGCAGCGACAGCTCGCCCCGCTTCATCAACGGCGCGCTGGGCGCGTTTGTCACCCAGGCCGACGCCGGCCGCCTGCCCTCGTAACCCTCTTTATTCTTGCCTCCTACGCGCTTCACCGTACAATAGCATCATGCCTGGCATCACGCGACTGCCGCGCCTCCTGTGGCTCATCCTGCTCGCCTACCTCGGCCTGGCGACGGCCTACGCCGTCGTCACCCCGCCCTGGCAGGTCCCCGACGAACCCGCCCACTACAACTACGTCCGCACGCTGTGGGAGACGCGGGCCTTCCCCGTCCTCCAGCCGGGCGACTATCCGGCGGCGTACCTCGAAGAACTCAAGAGCCAGAAGTGGCCCGCCGACCGCCCCATCGACAGCCTGCGCTACGAGAGCCACCAGCCGCCCCTGTTCTACCTACTCGCCGCGCCGGTCTACGGCCTGGCGCGTGGTCTTGATCTCACCTTGCGCGGCTCGGTCGTGGCGCTACGGCTCATCTCAGTGGTGTTAGGCGCGGGGGTCGTGCTGCTGGCCTACTGGATTAGCCGCCTGGCAGCGCCGGAGTGGCCTGTGGTCGCCGTGGCGAGCGCCGCCTTTGTCGCCTTCCTGCCCATGCACCTGGCGATGACGGCGGGGATCAACAACGACACGCTGGCCGAACTCGTTCTGGCGCTGCTGCTCCTGCTGTGCCTGGGGCGGCTGGCGGGCCTCGCCCCCCAGCGGCGCTTCATGCTCCTCGGCGCGCTCCTGGTCGGCCTGGCCTTGCTGACCAAGACGACCATCTACCTCGCGGCAGTCGCTCTGCCCGCCGCCACGGAGTTGATCGCGTGGTGGAAGCGGGGCCGCTTTGGGCTGGCCCCCGTCGTCTCGCTGCTGGGCATCATCTACCTGGGCGCGCTACTCGTCGCGGGCTGGTGGTTTGGCCGCAACAGCCTGGTCTACGGCGCGTCCGACTACCTCGGCTGGCAGCGCCACGACTCGATTGTCGTCGGCCAGTTGACGACGGGCGAGTGGCTGGCGCAGTTCGGCGCGGCGCGGGGAGCGCAGCGGGCGCTGTCGACGCTGTTCCAGAGCTTCTGGGGCGTGTTCGGCTGGCTCGGCGCGCCCTTCCCCTACGAGGTCTACTGGGCGCTGTACGTGGTCGCGGCGCTGGCCGTCGTCGGGTTGCTGCTCTACGCCCGCCGCATCGGCGGCTGGCCGCGGCCAGCCTTCTGGCTGCTCGGCGTCGTCATCGCCTGCGCGCTAGCCGGGCTAGTGGGCTACAACCTCAAGTTTGTCCAGCACCAGGCCCGCTACCTGTTTCCGGCCCTCATTCCCCTGGCGTTCTTCTTTACGCTGGGCTTGCGCGAGGTCTGGGCGCGGGAGCACGAGCGGGCGCTGCTGGCCTTGTCGAGTGGCGCGCTGGTGGCGCTGGCGTTGTACGGCCTCGTCGTCATCCGGCGCGGCCTGTGAACCGGAGGTGACATGGGGTTCTTCAAGAAACTATTTGGCGGCGCGTCGACGCCCCCTGACGAGGGCCTGTATCTCTACGTCAAGTGCGGCAACTGCGGGCGCGTCCTGCGGGTGCGCGTCAACAAGCAGGCTGACTTGCTGCCCGACTGGGACCAGGGCGGCTACACACTGACCAAAGAGATGATGGACGACAAGTGCTTCCGCTTGATGCGCGCCGAGCTGTCCTTCGACCAGAACTATCGTATTCGCTCGCAGTCCATCGAGGGCGGCGCGTTCATCACGAAGGAAGAATACGAACAACAAGCTTGAATTGTCAATGGTCAAATGTCAATGGTCAATTCCTCGGCCCGAATTGACCATTGACCATTGATAATTGACCATTGCCCAGGAGGTTCTATGCGCCGCGGGAGGCGTTGGCTGCTGATGGGGGCGGGGGCGCTAGTCGTGGCGCTGGTCATCGTCGTGGCGGGGGCGTATTGGTGGTTTGGGTTGCGGCCCATCCCGCCGACGAAGGGGACGCTTAAGGTCGCGGGGTTGAGCGCGCCGGTCACGGTGCTCCGCGACACGTGGGGCGTGCCGCAAATCTTCGCCCAGAGCGCCGACGACCTGTTTCTGGCGCAGGGCTACATCCAGGCCGGCGACCGCTTGTGGCAGATGGAGTTCCAGCGGCGCGTCGGCCATGCGCGCCTGAGTGAAGTGCTGGGCGAGGCGACCCTCGACACCGACCGCTTCCTGCGCACGCTGGGCATCACCCAGGCCGCCCAGGCTGACCTCGACGCTATGGACCCGACGACGCGCAGCTACCTGGACGCCTACACGCGCGGCCTCAACGCCTACCTCGCCGACCACCAGAACGCCCTGCCCGTCGAGTTTACTCTGCTCGGCTTCAAGCCCGCCCCCTGGCAGCCGGTCGACTCGCTCGTCTGGGGCAAGATGATGGCCTGGGACCTGGGCGGCAACTGGGACACCGAGTTGCTGCGCGCCCGCCTCGTGCCCCTCCTGGGCGCGGCGGCGACGGGCGAGATCCTCCCCAACTACCCGCAGCAAAGCCCGCTCATCGTCCCCGACGAGGCGCGCGCCGCCTACCAGAGCCTCGGCACGCCCGATGTTGCCGCCGTCCTGGATAACCTGGGTCAGCTGATGTCGCCCATCCGCGACTCGCTGGGCAGCAACAACTGGGTCGTCGGCGGCGAGAAGACGGCTAGCGGCAAGCCCTTGCTGTGCGACGACCCCCACCTGGGCATCCGCCTGCCGTCCGTGTGGTGGGAGGTCGGGCTGCACGGCGGCGGGTTCGACGTGGTTGGGGCGGCACTCGTCGGCGTGCCGGGCGTCATCATCGGCCACAACAACCGCATCGCCTGGGGCGTGACCAACGTCGGCCCCGACGTCCAGGACCTGTACCTCGAGCACGTCCGCAACGTCAACAGCGAGCGGCCCGAGTACGAGTTTCAGGGCCAGTGGCAGCCGATGACGGTGCGCCAGGAGACGATCAAGGTCAAGGGCAAGCCCGACGTCAGCCTGCGCGTCCTCAGCACGCGGCACGGCCCGCTCATCAACTACGTCGTCAGCGGGCTGGAGCAGCCGGTCGCCTTCAAGTGGACGGCGCTCAGCGAGCCGAGCGAGCTTTTCCGCGCCGTCGCCGAGCTAGACCGCGCCCAGACCTTTAACCAGTTTCGCGGCGCGCTGCGCTCGTTCGCCGTCCCCGCCCAGAACTTCGTCTACGCCGACGTCGACGGCAACATCGGCTACCAGATGCCCGGCCGCATCCCCCGCCGTGCGAAGGGTGACGGCCAGCTGCCCGCGCCCGGCTGGACGGGCGAGTACGAGTGGCAGGATTACATCCCGTACGAGGAGTTGCCGTTCAGCTACAACCCGCCCGCCCACTACATTGTCACGGCCAACAACCGCGTCGTCAGCGACAGCTATCCCTACTTCATCAGCGCCGACTGGGCCGCGCCCTACCGCGCGACGCGCATCTCGCAGGTGCTTGAGCAGGGCAACAAGCTGATCGTTGACGACATGAAGGCGCTGCAGGCGGATACGCTCCAACTCCCCAACCAGAAGCTAGCCCAAGCGCTCAATACCGTTCAACCGAACGGCTGGCTCCAGGAACAGGCGCTCAAGGTCGTCAAGGAGTGGGATGGCCGAGCCGACATCGACAGCGCCGGCGCGGGCATCGTCGAGGTGACGTACGCTACCCTGCTGCGCCTGGTGGTCGGGGACGAACTGCCGCGCCCGCTCTACGAGGACTACCTGGAGCAGAGTAACATGCACCACATGTTCATCGACCGCCTGTTGAGCCAGCCCGACGCGCCCTGGTGGAACGATAAGGCGACGGCGGCGCGGGAGACGCGGGATGTGATGCTGAAGAAAGCCTTCGCCGAGGCGGTGGATTGGCTGGGGAAGCAGTACGGGGACGTGCCGACGGAGTGGAAGTGGGGGCGCCTGCACACGGCGACGTTCCGCCACCAGCCGCTCGGCGAGAGCGGGATTGCGCCGCTGGAGCGGCTGCTCAATCGCGGCCCGATTCCGGCGCGCGGCGGGCTGACGGTCAACGCGGCGAGCTTCAACTACCAGAAGCCCTACGCCGTCAGCGCCCTGGCGTCGGTGCGACTGGTCATGGACCTGGGCGACCTGAGCAACTCGTGGTCGATGCACACCACGGGCGAGTCGGGCCACCCGTTTAGCCGCTACTACGACAATATGATTCAGCCCTGGCAGAACGTCGAGTACCACCGCATGCTGTTCACCGAGGCGGCGGCGCGGGCAGCGGGCGCGGACGAGCTTAGGCTGACGCCGTGAAGATGATCTCGTTGAAGTCGGCGATGGGGTGATAGCCGATGCGCTGGTAGATGCTGTTGGACGTTGGGTTCGCCAAATCGGTGTGCAGGCAGCAGAACTGGTAGCCGCTGTCGAGCAGGGCCTGGCTCAAGGCAGCGACCACGGCCGAAGCGTAGCCCCGCCCGCGCAGCACGGGCGGCGTGTAGACGGCGTTGACGACGATGCCATGCGGCAGCGGGCGAGACTTGCCGGCCATCGAAACGGGGCTGCCGTCCTCCCAAATGTACAACTCGCCCGCCGCGATCCGACGTTGCGCCGCCTCGCGCGCCTGGGCTTCCGTCATGCCCGACGCCAGGGCCTCGGCGTCGAATGCGTAGAGCCAGCCAGTCACCAGGTCCTCGTCCTCCACCGTGGCCGGGCGCATGACGCCGGGGACGGCGGGACGGTACTCGACCTGGCGCAGCTCGTAGATGCGCTGGCGCATACCTGGCCGCGCCACGACACCGGCCCGCTCGGCGTAGACGGCGGCGAAGCCCGCGGCAAGGTCGGGCAGGCCGAGGACGCCGGGTAAGGTGTCGCCCCGCGCTTGCAGGTCGTCGGCGACCAGTGCATAGGCGTCGTGGGGGACATCGCCTTCGCCGTAGAGGATAAGTTTGTTGGGCGGCGTCCGCAAGCCAACCAGGACGAGGGCACCACCGTCGTCGACGGTGACGAAGTACGGCTCGCCACCCGGCCAGGGCGTTCCCCCGGCCAGTCGCCGCGCCAGCCCCAGGATCAGGTTGTTGGCCGCCTCGCGCCGTTCCAGCATTGCCTGTGTCCGCGCCAGAAACGCCTGCGCATTCTCGTAAGTGGTCAGGTTCATGATAACGCCCCCCATTTTGACAGAATTAACAGGATGCACAGAATGGATTAGACCAGAAGGCAATTCATGTCCTATTCTGTAAATTCTGTTCATTCCGTCTATTCATCATGGCCCCTTGTGCCCAGTGGGAGGCTCCCGACGAGCCTATGGACGGAAGTAGGGAAGGACTTCGCGGCCTAGGACCTGGATGGCCTCGAACGGGTCGGGGCCGAGCGGCGGGCCGAAGCTCAGGTGCCGCGCGCCCAGCGCAACCAGCCCTTCCAGGCGCGGGATAATGTCGCCCGCCGTCCCGACCAGGCCCACCTTAAGCATCTGGTCCGTGACCAGAGCCGCCGCCGCGTCCAGGTCGTCCTCGGTCTGAGCCAGCCGCTCGATGGCGGCGAAGTCGGCATGGCTCAAGCCGAGGCGGGCCAGGATGAGCGGGCTGAAGGCATGGCCGTAGTAGGCGATCTTGGCGCGCAGCGCGGCTCGCGCCGCCTCGCCGTCCTCCGACACCGACGCCCAGACACACGCCGCGACATCCACGTCACCCATGTCCCGCCCCGCCCGCGCCGCGCCCTCGCGGACGTAGGTCATGACCTCGGCCAGGTGTTCCGGCGGAAACAGCAGCGGCAGCCCACCGTCGGCCTGCTCACCCATCAGGCTCAGCATCTTGGGGCTCATGGCTCCGAGATAGATGGGCACGCGGCGCGTGGGGAAGCGCAGGTAGGCTTCGGGCGTCCAGCGGTCGAGGGCGACGGGGGACGTACTTCTAGTGTTACGTGTTACGTGTTGCGTGTCTTTGGCGGGGTCGGCCGCCGGGCGCTTGCCGCGCAACAGGCAATCGAGTGCCGTCAGGCTCTCCCGCGTGGCAGCCAGGGGGGCGGTCTGGTCGATGCCAACCCAACGCAGGAAGTCGCCCGCGCCCGCGCCAAAGCCGAGCAGGGCGCGCCCCCCGCTCAGTTCGTCTAGGGTCGCCGCAGCCGTGGCGATCTCGGCGACGTGCTGAGTATAGGGGTTGACGATGCACGTCCCAATGGCAATGCGCTGGGTGGCCTGGGCGATCCCACCGAGGATGACCCAAGCGTGCCGCCAGAACAGGTCGTGGCTGACCCAGAACTGATCGAAGCCGGCGGCTTCGGCCGCCTGGGCAAGGCGGATATACTCATGGGGTGGCAAGTCGTTGTTGAAGCGGAGTGAGAAGCGCATAGGGATGTCAAATTTGAGGGAATCGGGAAGTTAGGCTATACTTCGCGCGCCCGCCGCGTAACCATAACGACACGGCGGCGTTCTATCAGGTACACTCAGACAACCGCCTGGCCGCAGTCCCCGATGACGTGCGAAGAAGCCGGCCCAGGCCCAGTACACGGAGGAGAACCCATGCGTGACAAGCCTGCTCGCTCGTCATCTCTCGCCCCCGCTCTCGGCGCCCTGCTGAGCGGTTGGGTTGCCTACGCGCTGCTCAGCCAGCCACGCCCCCAGCCCGCGCCGCGCCGTCGCGAACTCCGTCCCGCCCCCCCTGCCCCACGCCCCACCGCACCGCCTGCCGAGAAGCCGCTGCTCCATCTTCAACAGCGCGTGCAGGTCGAGTGCGCGGGGATTATCTACGAAGGCATGATCCAGAGTATCTATATTGAGGACGGCGTGGCGCGTCTGACGCTTGTCGACCATCTACCCGACCCGGTCAAGCCCGAACTCTGGACCTGGGACGACGAGGGGCAGAGCCTCGGTAACTAGTCTAGGACGTTCGACTGTCACCCCGAACGCAGTGAGGGGTCTGCTCTGGCAGCGCTGGCAGAGCAGATGCCTCGCTCCGCTCGGCATGACTCGGACTCGGCTTCGCCCGCCACTACCCCTTGCGGCGCGCCGCCAGCCAGCCGAAGGCGTCGCCGCCCGGCTTGTCCGGACCAACATCGTCCTGGATAGGCTGCTCGATAGGTGGGGCAACGAAGCCCGGCATGGCGCGGTACTCGACACCGGGCGAGAAGAGGTTGACATCCTCGGGCAGCACGGGCGGGGCGGGCGGGACTGGCTCGCGCTCCGGCACCTCGCGCGTCACGCCGGCCGAGTACAGCGCATCGTCACTCAGCGGCTTGTTGAAACGGTCCAGCTTGTCAGTCATTACGATCTTCCCTTCCCCTGACGGTAATCACTCGACGGCTCCAGGAGCGCGCCCAGAAAACGCTCGCGTAGCTCGCGGTCTAGCGCCAGCACGACACCCATCATCACCACGCCCAACAGCAATTGCCACATCACGGTGAAGCCTGGGTTGGCCGGTTCAGGCTCAGGCGGGGCGCTGCTAGCGAGAATGCGGAGCAGCTCATTCTCTTGCCCCAACACCAGCGTCACCTGGTCCCCAATCAGGATGGTCGCCAGCGACGCCGGCTGATTATCACGTCGGATGTCGGCATCGGGACCAGGGGTGACGGTCACACTGCCCTGCTGGCCAATGCTCACAATCAGGCTGGTCGCGTCCTTGTCGACTACCTTCCCCCGCAGCTGGCGCGGGACGGCCGACGTCGTTGCCTGGCCGGTCGCCTGAGCGGCGGCCGTGCCCGCGACTGTCGCGCCCGGCGCGGGGGACGCCACCAGGGGAGCGGTGCCGACGGGACGCGGAGTCGCCGCGCCCAAGGGTCCAGCCGGCACCGGCGCCGGCGGCAGGCCGGATGTGGCGGCCGGCGGCAGCGTCGGGATGCCATACTGCTCGCCCAGCCGCACGACGGCCCCCGCGAACGCCTC
>CAZLBQ010000115.1:0-13966 GCA_964557745.1 uncultured Anaerolineales bacterium | reverse complement strand
GGATGGGTTCGTCGGTGACATAAGGGCTTGTCAACTAGGGACTGCCCATCATAGCGCTGATCTCCGCGCGCGGGGTGATGAGTGAGACGAGCCGCTCTTCACGCATGTGTCACACCATATCCCTGTTCTTGTCGTTTGTCAAGTCCGGGCGATCCGCTCTGGCAAGTCACGCAACTCGCGATCGGCTCGCTGCGCCAGCCAGGCGCGGACGAGGTCCATCGCGAACCCGATGCGGTCGTTACTCAAGGGCGGGTCTCCCTCGATGAAGTCGCGCCGCTTGAGGTCTTCGAGCAGCCGGTCACGCTCGCGGCGCGGCAGGTTGACGTTGTATTCCTCAAGTCTTTGCACCACTTCGTCAATATTGACAAACCGACGCCCTTCACCGGCAACCTTGGCGAGCGCGGCCAGGATCAACTGGTGTTCAGGCTTTAACTGTGCATAGCCGTTGGCGATGTTGCCCATAGCATCCTGGATTACATCGTTGACAGCATTACAGACGTCCGTGAGGTCCGCATAGTTACGCCTTTCGTTCTGGAGTCGCTCAAAAATAACATGGCACATGTACTGGATGAAGTAGGGGTGGCTGTGTGTCACATCTAGTATACGATCAACCGCGAGCGGGTCAAATTCCATCAGGCCCGCGACAGGCTCCTCAATCAGGGCCCGCGCGTCGGCAGGCTGCAAGAAGCCAATCTGGCGGCGGAACGCCGTGTTGAACAGGATGGTCTTGGGGTCCTCGATCATGGCCCGTACGGCATGCGCCCCCGTGAAAATGAACGCCAGGCGGTCCTGGTGCTGGATGAGCGCTCGAATGTGGTCGGCCACGCTGGTGTCGATCTGGCCCCGTTGGAAGCGGTCGAGCAGCAGGTCGAACTCGTCGAGCATGATAACCAGCGTGCGCTGGCCCAGCGCCGCGATAACCTCGCGCAGGAACAGGTCGAACAGTGGGCCTGGCATGTCGGCAAAGTCGTTGACGGTAGGCATGGGCGCCAGGATACCCTGCTCCTGGAGCTTCTCCGCCACCCGCTGCGCCAGCCCGTAGTAGAAGTGGGCCGTGCTGTCCATCCAGTAGGCCATCTGCTGGAGGTCGACCAGGGCGAAGACGTACTCGCCGGTGGCGAAGCGCGGCAGGCGCTCAATCTGATACAGGACGGAGGTCTTGCCCGTCCGCCGCTCACCGAACAGGATCAGCACGTTGTGGCCGTGCTTGCCGACCAGTTGGTCCTCAATCCACTTCAGCGTGACTTTGCGCCCGAAGAACATCTCCTGGACGCGGATGGGAGGGCCGGCGATATACGGGTTCAAGCCGATGTCACGATAGGGCGCGTTGAGGCGGTAGAAGCTCAGGGTGGCGCGGACCTCCCGCGTCTGCGTCAGGCGGTGGGCGTCCTCGAAGCGCAGGCGGAACAGTAAGCTGGCGGCCGTCTCGTCAGTGACGCGGACCTGGAACTCGAGCCGGTAGGTCTGGCCGGCCTCGATGATGGGCAGCATCCACGATGTCTCGTTGGGGACCAGTCCCTCGGCCTCCGCAGCGCGTCCGTCGATGGACACGCGGATGGCGCGCGCCGCTCCGTCGCCTACATTCCTGAGGGTGAACGCCAGCGTGACGGGGCTAGCGCCGTGCAGACAGACACGCTCCGTAATCGGCTCGATGGTCAGATCGGCTGACCCACTCGCCTCGATGATAGCGCGGCGAACCAGCTCCCGCCAGTGCCGGATGACGTCGATAAACGGCGCCAGGTCCAGCCGAGTGGCGTCTAGCGCATCCTCCAGGTCGCGCAGCCGCGCCTCGACGGTCTGGAGCCCCACCCGCCGGGCGCCCGTGTCGACGGCGGAGAGTTGAGCCTGCGCCTGGACGGCCAGCCGCACGAGTGACCTGAGTACCTCCTGCACCTGGGGCCGCAGCCAGGTTTCGCCCTCGGTGATCCAGTAAATCTGGCGCGAGGCGTCTTCCAGTTCGCGGATATCCTCAAACTGGCTGAAGGCCTCGGCCGTCACATACGATAAGTACACTTCGCGCCCGTGGCCCCACCAGCCCAGGTCGGCGGTGCGTTCGCGCGCCCCGCTGGCCGAGTAGCGCTGCGTCAACAGGCTGTGCCAGACACGGGCCACGGTGTAAGCCGGCTCGGCGGTGGTCGAAGCGCGGCCCGCGAAGTCTTCGAGTAGGTCGATGGCATTGCCGCGCAGGACAGGGTTAGTGGACTGGCACACCGTCTCGATGAGCGGGTCGACGCCCCGTGCTCCTGCCTGGCGCAGCGCGCCCAGGCTGGCCTTCCGCACGCGGTCGTCGGGGTCTCCCAGCGCGGTCACGGCGATGGGAACGACCGCCGACAGGTCGAGGCGGGCCAGCGTCTCGATGAGGGCGGCCCGCGCTTCGGGAGCCGTCTCCTTTTCGAGGCTGCTGCGCACGCCGGCGATCACGGGGTCCGACCGCGCGCCCGCCAGGGCGCGGGCGGCCTCGGCCCGCAGTAGTGGGTCGGGGTCGTTGAGCGCGTCGAGCAGGCTCTCGTTAGCCTGCGCTTCGGGCGCCTGACCGAGCAGGCGTACCGCTGCCACGCGCACCTCGGGATTGGCCGTGCGCATGACGCGCAGCAGGGCAGTGATGAGCGCGCCGTCGACGTTGACGCCTTGCATGCGCGCCGCAATCTCGATCACGCGGCCCTGGAGGTCGGGGCGGTCGGTGACGGCGCTGAGCATCGAGGGCACAGCCGTCGGTCCGAGGCGCAGCAGGGCATTCTCGCAGCGCAGCCGCACCGGATAGCGAATGTCGCTGAGGCCCATCGCCAGCCCGGCGATGACCGCCCGGTCATGGGGCGCGGTCTCAGAGAGGATATCGACGGCCAGATCGGTAGCGGAACTGCCCGCCTGACCCAGTTGTCGAATCAGGGCCGGGCGCACCGGCTCGCCCACCTGGCGCAGCAACTCCACCATGCGGCTGCGGACCGCGCCGTTGGTCGCGCCGGCTGCCTCCACCAGGGCGTCGGGCGACCGCTGCCCCAATTCCTTGAGGCCGACGGCCGCCTGGGCCGCCGCGGGTGTCGCCAGCGCCTGGACGAGGACCCGCGCGCCGGACGCGCCGAGTCGCGCCAGGGTCTGGGCGGCCGCCTCCACCACCTGCGGGTCGCGGCTGCGTAGCGCCTCGGTGAGAGGCGGCAACGCCGGCGCGCCCAGATGGGCCAGGGCTTCAATCGCCCGGCCGCGAACACCCGAGCGCGGGTCGTTCAGGCTCATCATGAGCAGCGGCAGGGCGCGCTCGCCCATGTCACCCAGGCTGTGCGACGCGGCCTGCGCCACGAGCGGGTCATCGTCGGCCAGCCGCGCGCGCAACTCGCGCAACCCCGCTTCACTGGGACTGCCGCCCAAAGCCCGAATCGCCGCGACGCGAACCGTCGGCGAGGCGTGGCGCGACAAGGCGACGATGCTGATGGTGGGATCACTCGCCTCGCCGATACCCTGGTGGTCGGCCAGTGCGGCCGCGAGGGGAGAATGGCGGGCGCGGTTCGTGGACAGCCCATCGGCCTCCCGTTCGGCGCGCAAGGCGTTCAACGCGCCGACCAGCGCCGCCTCTTCCAGGTCGTGGCCGCGCGCCCCCATCTCCTCGACCATCCGCAGGACCAGGGGAATCAGCGCCTCGGCCGCGCCGGGAGCAGAGAGGGATTCGGTTTCGCGCAGCAGGTCAGCGACCAAGGCTGGCGCTTCGGGGGCGGCTGCCGCCCACAGGGCGATGACCTCGCGCCACGCAGGGTCGGCGGCGTGCGGACGCAGAGCCGCCGCGGTCGCCCCTTGCGCCTGGGCGGCCAGGTCGTGTTGGAGAGCCGCGTGGCTGAAGCGCCACGCGCCGCCCACGTCCTGGACAAAGAGACGTCCGACCGGTCCCGCCAGGTCGATGCCCGGCGGCGGACGCAGGCGGCCATCGGCGTCGATGCTCAGCGCACCCGTCTGGACGTCCCACGCCAGCGCGGCAACATCCGCTAATACCGCTGGGGTGTCGATGCCGAGCGTTCTCAACCAACTAGCGTACAGTCCGCTCAGGCGGCCGCTCGCGGCAGGCTCGGCGAGGAGAGCGCGAAAGAGCCTGCTGGCGCACGCCGCTCCCCGCGCGTCGGGTTGGCTGCCAATCCGCGCCAGCGCCAGCCGCGCGTCTCGGGTATGCTGATGCAGCCACTGGCGGGCGAGGGGCCAGGGCAGCGGCTCCAGGCTGGCGCGGGTGAAGTCTCGGACGAGAGGATGGCTGGGCAGGGCACGCGCCAGTATCACCGCCTTGCTGTTTGGGTAGCGCGACAGACACGCCTTGAGCCAGTCCAGGGAGGCCGCGACGTCAGCCTCCTCCGTCGCTTCTAGCAGGTCGACCAACCAGATAACCTGGCCCTGCGCTAGCCGGACGTCGAGCTGCGCCGGTTTGAGGCGGACGCCTACTTTCGCCAACGCGACGTTGACGAGCTCGACAGGAGACGCGGCGGGAGGGGCGGGAACTACAACCCCCCAGCGCTTCGCGCCTTCATGGAGCGTTGATAAGACTTCGCTGACCAGCGGCGCGTTGCCGTCGACGGGCGTCAGGAGAAGCAGGCGGCCGGCGCGCATCAGGGCCTGGTCGAGGCTGACGGTGTCGCGGTCGGCCAGGCGGATGGCGGGCAGCAGCGCATCGCCGTCCGCAGCGGCCCCGTTGACCTGGGCCGGCTCGTCAGCCGGGCCAAACCACCGCTGCACCGCGCGCCCAACGCGGCGCAACGGTGATGAATCGCGGAATGACATTCGACTCTATACTCCGTCTGGGGGGAGCGACGGGGGGATGGAGCGGATTGGGTTCCTGTTACCCAACAAGACAACGTAGTAGGCGCTTCACCTGTTAGGTGCCCAGGCGCTTCCTTTCAGAATCAGTGAGCAGATGGATACCCCCCGACGAGAATTATAGCACAGCTTCGACCGGACAAAAGAACAAAATAGATTTTCGTCAGACTCTCGTAAGCTGCCAATTAGGACCAGACTAGCCGGTCCGGCGTCGTTGAATGGTAGAATAGGTCACGCATGTCGCTCCGCATACTGATTCAAGAGGCGCATATGAAAGTCGTAGTTGCCACTCGCTCCCTGGATGTGTTTGATGCCCTGCAACGGGTGGGGATCAACGGCACCGGGACACAGACCGCGCTGTTTACGGGACAGGTCTACGACGCGCTCAAAGGCGCTAATCTGGTCATCGTCGACTTTGATGACCTCGCGCCCCATCCTTACACCACGGACATGTTACGCGGTCTTCTGACCGAGTCAAATGTCTTGTATGTAAGCAGCGCAGACTTCCTCGCCCGCCCGCAGCACTGGCTGGAGGAGGCGCGCCGCGCCGGGGGGCTGGCTACCGACCTGCCCAAGAAGCGCGTGATCGCCTTCGTGTCCTATTCTGGCGGCACCGGCAAGACCACCCTTGCCATTGACACGGCCCTCTACTTTGCCCGCCGCACCAAGTTGCCCGTGTTCCTCACCGAGTTCGCCTATGGCGAGTCCAACCTCGCCAGCCTGACCGACCCCAACGCTCCCCAACTGTTCGATCTCGTGACCCAGACCGACGTGCAGCCCGCCAAGTTCAAGGGCGTCACGCTGGCCCCCATGGACTACGAGAACTGCCGCGATCTGTCGGCCCAACTCGTGACCCGCTGGCTCCATGACCAGATGGACAGCCACGTCCTGACCGTGGTCGATGGTCATTGGCCGCACGCGCTTCTCAGCAGCGCGGGCGCGATTCGGGACGAGATTGACGAGTGGTACGTGCTGGCCGCCCCGCGCCCGGATGCCGTGGAGAACGCGCTCAAGCTGCGCGATGAGCTGGGCGCGCGGCGGGCGCGGCTCGTTCTGAACCTCAAGAACGGCGCCCTCGACAGCCTGACCCTCAACGGTATCAAGCGTGACCTGGACCTCCCCCGCATCAAGCAAGCCGACCGGTTTGAGGGCAAGCTCGGTCGCACCATCCTAGCCCAGACGTACGGGCGCGAAACCTGGAGGAAGTATGAGCCTAAGACCTTTGCTGCTAGCTTTGGCGCTGCTCTTGGGGGTAATCGGAATCATAATTAGCTGGCCGCGCGCCGAACCGGTGCCGCCGCCGCGTAAGGTCGCCATCGCCAAGCAGGACATCCCGACGTATACCCTTATCACGCCGGACATGGTTGAGGAGAAGGAAGTCCCGGCCGCTGAGGCGAAGGGCGCGCCGTCCTTCGACCAGATGGTGGGCCGCATGAGCACCAAGACCATCAGCAAGGGCACGCTCATGTCCGACCAGAACGCCCTCAGCCCGGAGCAGGTGCGCTACGTGGCCGACCCGAGCCTGGAAGTCATCTCATTCCCGGCCAACTTCGACGAGGTCGTCGGCGGCCAGTTGAAGCCCGGCCAGAAGATCAACGTCTACGCCTATCGCAGCCTGCGCCAGACCGATGTCCAGGGTGGCCGCAAGCCTGAAGTTCGCTTGCTCGCCACCGACATTCCCGTCGTGGACGTGCGCGCCCGCTCGGGTGAGAGCGGTCCGCGTCTCGCGCCCACGGCGACACCGGGGAGCGGTGGGGGTGGGGGCCTCTTCGGCGGGGCCGGTCCCATCACTTCCGACGCCCAGCAGCCCGGTAGCATCGTGACCGTTGCGGTGCCGCCGGAGATGGCGCTGCTCATCGTGGACACCATGGGCGCCCAGGCCTTCGACGCGTGGGTGACGCTGTCGGCCAACCGCGCCGTCCAGATCACCGCCACGCCATCCCCCGCGCCGGCCACGGCCACTGTCCCGGCAGCGACGCCGACGATGGATATGCGCCCCGTGCAGACGGCGGTGGCGGCCACGGCGACGGCCAGCGCGGCGTCGGCTGCGACGGCAACCGCCCAGGCGCGCGCCAACCAGCCCAGCGGCTCGTCCGTCCCGCTACCAAGCGCGACACCCGGCCGCATCCCGACGACCGGCGGGCAGAAGCCCTAAGGGTCACAGGTGACAGGGTGAGGGGTCAGGTTCAACCTTCAACCTTCAACCTTCAACCTTCAACCTTGAGAGTGGAGAGTTCCTGTGGCTACAGTCGTCTCCAAACCATCGTCTAACGGTGTCCCCGTCCAGCGCATGGCGCTGCGCCTCGGCGCCGATCACGTCGCGCCGCCGGGCTACGACTACAACACCCTGGTGACGCAGATTCAGGACTACTGCGTTCGCAAGGAGGTCAACGTCCCACGCTGGCGCACCGCGACGGTCGAGGACAAGCTCGCCTTCCACGCCAACGTCCTGCGCGCTATGAAGAACCTGGGCGTCATGGTCGCCGAAGAGGACCGCCAGGACGTCGCCAGCGAGCTGGCCCAGCGCATCATCGGCATGGGCGTCCTCCAGCCCTACCTGGAGTTGGACGGCATCGAGGAAATCATCGTCCGCGACGGCTTCGTCCAGACCGAGCGCAATGGCCAGATCAACGACGAGGGCCACCTGGCCCCCGACCAGTACTTCTACCAGTTAGCGCGGCGCATCGCCGACCTGGAAGGCAAGGAACTGGGGGCCGAGGACCCGCAGATCAAGCTGGGTCTGCCGGATGGCTCGCGTCTGACGGCCACCATCCCGCCCCTGTCGCGGCGCGGCACCTCGATTAACATCCGGCGCTTCTCACTGCGCAAGCTGACCTTTGACGACCTGCTCGAAGCGGGCTCGTGCGACCGCGAAACCGTCGAGTTCCTGACCGAGGTCGCGGCCTCCATGCGCGTCAGCGTCCTGTTCGCCGGCCGCCCTGGTTCGGGCAAGACGACCTGGCTCAACGCCTTCTCGTCCTACCTGCCCGTGTCGTGTCAGGCGTCGTGTGTCGAGACCTTCCAGGAGTTGCAGTTGGGCGTCGATCACCCGCTGCACATGGTGGTGGAAGAGGGCACGACAGCCATGTCCGACGCTATCAACACCATTGTTCTCCGCATGCGCCCTGACGTGCTGGTCATCGGTGAGGTCGTGTCGATGGAGGCCATCGAGTACATCCTCGCCCTCAACCTGGGCATCATCGCCCACTCCACGACCCACGCCCACAGCGCCCGCCTGGCCCTGACCCGTCTCGAGTCGCTGTCCGAGCGGTCGGGTATCCCGCTCAACGAGCGCCGCGACATCATCGGCAGCGGTCTCGGCCTGGTTATCTACCTGGCGAAGCGCTACGACCCGGCCACCAACCGCTATCGCCGCCACATGCAGGAGTTGATGGCGGTGATGGGGTCGGAGAGCGGCCAGTATCAAACCAAGGTGCTCAAGCGCTGGACGGGGCACGGCTTCACGCCCCTGGAAGGCCTGAGCGAGTTCTGGCGGAAAGTCTAGCCATGTTTGGCATCCTCAGCATCCTGGCCTGTTTTGGTATCCTGGCCTACCTGCTCTATGACGAGTGGCAGTTACGCGCGCGTGTCGGCCGCAGGCAGCGGACCCGCACGCGGCCGCGCTGGCTGTCCTATCCAGGGCGCATCTACATCCCGGCGGTGCTGGGCTTGCTGCTGGCGCTGATCTACCGCTCGGCGCTCATCAGCCCCTTCTTCATCATCGTCGGCATCAGTATCTCCTGGTACCTCAGCCGCCGCCTCTTTATCGCCGAGCGGCTGAAGATGGACCAGCAGATCCTCGAACTGGTCGTCGCCTTCCGGGGTATCTACAACGTGCGCCCCGCCGTCTTCGCCGCCCTGGAAGAGGCGCGCAAGAAGCTGGCCGAGCCGTTGAACACCCACGTCGCGCAGACGGTCCAGGCGTTCTATGTCACGTCCTCGCCCCAGAAGGCATATGCGGAATTGGTGCGGCGCGTCCGTAACCCCTATATGGACCAATTCGTCTTTATCTTGGAGCGCACCGAGACGGCCAACAAAGAGGTCGTCTACCAAGCGCTGGACACGCTCGCCCTGCGCATGCGCCGCCACGAGGACCTGCGCGCCAAGTCGGAGATCAACCTGGCGGCTATCACCGGCCAGACGACGTTCATCCAGGTGCTGAGCATCATCATCATCTTCTTCATCGGCATCACCGGCATCCGCGCCTTCTACGTCAACGATCTCTCGACCCAGATCCTCTTCATCAGCCTTGTCATGGTCGCCCTCGTCACGTCGTGGTACATCGACCGGCGGACGCAGGCGATCAAGGAGCGGGTGCTGTGAACGGCGGTATTATCCTCCTGGCCGTCGCGCTCTTCCTGCTGGTGGGCGACGACGTGGCCTATGGCTGGCAGCGCTATCGGCGCTTCCACACCAAGCGCGCCATTTCGCCCAAGCCGTCCTTGAGCGCGCGCCTGCGCGACCGCTGGGACCGGCTGGTCCACGCCGACTACTACCGCGTTGACCTGCCCTTGATCCGCGACTTTGTCGGCAACCTGCAACTGGCGATGTCCCTGGAGGACACGCTGTCCGGCGCGCTCATCCGCACTTCCGAGCAGTTCCAGAACCGAGGCATCTTCGGCGCGCGGCTCATGAAGCACGTCCGCTCGCGCCTGACCATCGCACCCGACGCCGTCATCAAGGCGCTGGCCAAGGACTTCGACTCGCCCGAACTCGACGACGTCGTGCTGCGCCTGGACCTGGCGCGCGATAGCGGCCTGACGGCCGTCGAAGCCCTCAACGTCAGCCTCGAAGAGATCGAGCACAAGATCTCGACCGAACTCGAGCGCGACATCCAGCGCTCGCCGGTGTACCTGACGATCCCGATGGTGGTCGGCGTGTTCTTCGCCACCCTGGCCCTGGCCGCCTACCCGCTCATTCGCGGCCTGCTGAACACCATCACGTTCAACTAGTGGATACCGACCCTACAAGTCGTATCGATAACGACCCGGTAACCCGCCCCTGAGAGGGCATCGAAAGGAGATGGGACTCATGATGACCGAACTGCGCCGCTTCTTCCTGGAGGAAGATGGTGAGATCGTGGAGTGGGCGGTGTTCATGCTCATCCTGCTCGCCTTCACCGTCGCCGTCATTCTCGCTGTCGGCGGCAAGGCGAACGAGATGTGGAGCAAGATCAACCGCTGGCTCGGCGACGTGGCCGGCCTCGAGCAGAAGCCGCCCCAGTAAGATGGGGCCGCCACTCGGCGGACCAAGTGCGCCGCGCGTCGCTGGGGTTCCATCCCCCTACCCCCCTGGGCCCCAGCGACGCGGATCTCACGCTCAAGGAGACCTTATGCTGTGGAATGAACTGCGCCGCTTCTATGACGAGGAAGGCGGCACCGAGGTCATCGAGTGGGCTGTCGTGGCCCTCGTGCTGTTGGCCTCGACCATCCTGGTCATCGCCGCCGTGGGCAACCAGTTGCGGCTGGTCCTGTGTAACATGCTCGTCTCGCTCGGCGGGCAGCAGTGCCAATAACATGCCGACCTTCGACCCGCACGTCTCGTCCGGCCTGGCCCTGGCGGCCCGCGTCCTCCTGACGCTGTGGCTACTGGGCGCGGCCTTCAGTGACATCCGCACCGGGCGCATCCCCAACTGGATGACGCTGCCCGTGATGCTCGCCGCCGGTGTCTACCAACTGGCCGTCAATCGGGCCTGGACTGTCCTGGTCATCTGGGTCGCCCTGTTTGTCGTCTGGGAGCTGAACTTCATGATGGCCGGCGACGCCAAACTCCTCATGGGCCTCTTCGCCCTGTTCCCCAACCTGGAGTTTGCCACCGTCCTGGCCGTCGGCGGGTTGATCGAACTCATTCCATTACTGATCCTGCGCTACGCCCGCCAGCCCATAACCGATACCTTCTGGTCGTTCGCATTGCGTTTCCAGAACCGCGACTTCGTGCCGACGCGCGCCGAGTTGGTGCGTGACGGCAAGCGCCTGGCGTGGGTGTTCTGCTTCCCCGCCATTGCCTACGTGTGGTGGTATTGGTGATGAAACCCTTGTTGCGTGGTGTGTATTGCGGGCCTTCGCTGCGGCGCTTTCGCCGCGACGAGGGCGGAGCGCTGAGCGGCTTCATGATTACCGTCCTGCCGCTGTTCTTGCTGGCGATTGTCGGCCTGTACGCCGTCTGGCAGGTCGCGGGGGTCAAGCAGGCGCTGCGCGTGGGTACGTATCAGGCCGCCCGCTTCCTGTCCGCTGAGCCGGCCGGGTCGGGCCGCCGCGACCAGTGGGAGCGCGCCGCGCTGGCGATTGTCGGGCGCGAGCTGGCCGAGAACGTGAGCGTCAAGACCAGCCCACCGACCCAGGCCGACGCCCGGACCCGCGCCCAGTTCGACTTGACCAATCTGCGTGTCACGATTAATCCCGTTCCCGACTTGAACGATTGCGACGGCCCGGACGCGCCGCTGCCCTTCCGCGTCACCGCCAGCATTCCCGTCAACATTAATCTGCTGCCCGGTATGCCCGTTGTCTCTGGCCCGAAGGTGAGTTGGGACATGAGCGAGACCGCCAACGGGGAGGCGCGATGCCCCACCCGCTAACCTCACCCGATACGAGTGTCATGCCGAGCCTCCCTTGCGCCAATCGGCCGGTGACAGACAAGAACTCTTGTGAGTGTCATGCTGAGCGCAGCGAGGCATCTGCTCTGGCCGCGTTTCCAGAGGAGACCCTTCGCTCCGCTCAGGGTGACAGTCGGCAGCGTGTAAGCGCCGCAGCGAGCCATCTATCCTGGCGACTTCGTCAGGTGACAGGCAATTTCCTCCGTGAGCGCGAGGGCACGGCTGCCGTCGAATTCACCTTACTGACCCTGTTCATCCTGCTCCCGCTCACCATCGGCGGCCTCTACCTCTGGAACCTCGTCGCGCTCCACAACACCCTGTCCACCAGCGCCTACCGCGCCGCTCGCTACGTCTCGGTCGAGAGCGGCTACATCGACGGCGCGCAGTGGGAGAGCCAGGTGAATGCCTTTGTGCGGCGCGTCGTCGCCGATGAACTAACCGCCCAGCAGGAGAAGAATCCCTGGTTGGAAGGCATCACTCCGCAAGACCTGACGGTCCAGGTGGTCGACTTCCGCCGCCCCAAGCCGCAATGCACCGGTGGCCGCGACGGTGAGGGCGCGCCCGACCCGACCCAGTTTACCTTCGCCGTGCAGGCCGATCTCAAGCTGCCCATCGCGCCTCTGCTGCCGATCCTCAAGCACGACATTCTCAAGGACCGGCCGCTGACGCTCCACGCCAAGCGCGTGTCCTACCTGGAATGTGACCAGTCGAGGCTAGGCCCATGACTCGTGCCGCCATCGCGCGCCTGCGCGCCTTCCGCGCCGACGACCGGGGCAACTCCCTGGTCGGCTTCGCCGTCGTCTTCTGGGTGCTGCTCCTGCTCCTCCTGGGCACGACCGCTTTGCTGCAGATGATGGTCGTCAAGTCCTCCATCTCCAGCGGCGTCTACGACGGCGTCCAGTATCTGGTCGAGGAGGGGGACAAGAAGCGCGAGTGGTGGGCTGACGGTCAGCGTGGCCCCGCCCACGACGAGGTCCAACGTATCGTCGTAGCCCGTGTCGCGGGTCAGGGACTGCTGTCCCAATTCCTCCGCGAAGGCGAGGACGCCTCCAAGACACGCGTCACCATCACGCCGCCCGACTTTGTCCGCTACGGCCGCCAGACGCCCTGTGACGGTGCGGCCGGTCAGGCCCTGGCCGTCGACAGCCTGAAGTTCACCGTCACCGCCGAACTGGACCTCAACCCGCTGACGCGTATCCCGTTCTTCGGCAATATCGGCCCGTTGACCCTCAAGGAGACGTCGTCGGGCTACGTCGACTGCCCACGCTGGAACGTGCCGCAGAAGCGGCAGGGTTGCCTCTTCCCCGGCTTCTGTCCCTAAGCTTTTATCCTCCCCCTTCCCCCCTGGCCCCGTCCCTCGCCCCGAGGGACGGGGCCGCCCCGTTCACCTCAGCCCCTTCTCACCACAGAGAACGCAGAGGGCGCGGAGAGAGGATTATTCCTATTCCCTCTGCGCCCTCTGTGCCCTCTGTGGTAAAACGTGTTCGCTAGCCGCCGACGCCCAGCACCGCCCGCTGGCCGTACTGGCGCTCGTAGTAGGCGCGGAACTCGCCGTCCTTGATGGGCCGCCACCACCACGCGTTGTCGCGGTACCAGTCCACCGTCAGCGCGATGGCCTCCTGGCACGTGTGGCGCGGCTGCCAGCCCAGCGCCTGAATCTTGTCGACGTTGAGCGAGTAGCGGCGGTCGTGGCCCGCGCGGTCCTCGACAAAGTGGATGAGCGAGCGGGGCTTGCCCAGCCGCTGCAGGATGATCTCGACCATCTCGAGATTCGGCATCTCCTGGCCCGTGCCGATGTTGTAGACCTCGCCGAGCTTGCCCTTCCGCACCACCAGGTCGACCGCCTCGCAGTGGTCGATGACGTACTGGTAATCGCGCATCTGACGGCCGTCGCCGTAGACCGGCAGCGGCTTGTCCTCCAGGGCGTTGGTGACGAACAGCGGCACGGCCTTCTCCGGGTACTGGTATGGCCCGACGTTGTTCGCGCCGCGCGTGATGGTCACGGGCAGGCCATAGGTGACGAAGTACGCCAGGGTGAGCAGGTCGCCGCTGGCCTTGCTGGCCGCGTACGGCGAGCGCGGCGCGAGGCAGTCCGTCTCCACCGACGCGCCCGCCCCGACGTGGCCGTAGACTTCGTCGGTGCTAATCTGGTGGAAGCGCAGGCCGTGGACCCGCGCCGCTTCGAGCAGGACATACGTGCCGTAGCTGCTGGTGCGAATGAACGCGTCCGGATCGAGAATCGAGCGGTCGACATGCGTCTCGGCGGCGAAGTTGATAATCGTGTCGATGCCGTGCTCGCGCACCGTCTGGTCCACCAACTCTTTGTCGGCGATGTCGCCGCGCACAAAGGCGTAGCGGCCCGCGAACCCCTCGGCCACGTCCTGCAAGTTCTCCAGCCGCCCGGCGTACGTCAGCTTGTCGTAGACGACGACCTGGAGGTCGGGGTACGTCTGGAGCATATAACGGGTGAAGTTCGAGCCGATGAAGCCCGCCCCGCCGGTAATCAGCAGCTTCTTCATTACAGAACCCCCACCTGTGAGTTGTCGCCCAGGGTCATCTTGTACGCCTTCGGCTTGATGGGCGAGC
>CAZLBQ010000114.1:0-14021 GCA_964557745.1 uncultured Anaerolineales bacterium | reverse complement strand
CTGCACACCCCACACCTGGATCGCCTGGCAACGGAGGGAGTCATCTTTAGGGCAGCGGTGACACCCGCGCCGCTGTGCTCTCCCGCCCGCGGCTCGCTGCTGACGGGCCGCTACCCGCACCACTGTGTCCCCGGCCACGAGGACCCTTTACCCAACGGCCAGCCGACCATCGCAACGGCCTTGAGGTCGGCGGGCTACACCACGGCCTACTTCGGTAAGTGGCACGTGGGAGGCTTCTCCGAGCGGGACCGGCGGGCGGCATTGGCGATCATTCCTCCTGCGCGGCGGGGTGACTTTGACGAGTGGGTGGGCTACGAGAACAACAACAGTCAGTGGGATAGCTGGGTGCATGGTGGGGAGGGAGAGACCGCCTTTCACAAGCGCCTACCGGGCTACGAAACCGATGCCCTCACCGACCGCTTGCTGGACATGCTGCGGCGTTACGCCGCTGCGCCACCCGACGCGCGTCCTCCCTTCTTCGCCGTGCTGTCGGTCCAGCCGCCCCACGACCCCTATGTCGCGCCCGCCGCGTGGATGGCGCGGCACACGCCGGGGCGGGTTGTGCGGCGGCCCAATGTCCCGCCGCTGCCGCGGGTGGTCGAGCAGGCCAGCCGCGAGCTGGCGGGCTACTATGCCATGATTGAGAATCTGGACTGGAATGTGGGGCGCGTGCGTCAGGTGTTGGACGAGCTGGGCCTGGCGGACACGACGCACATCGTTTTCTTCTCGGATCACGGCGACATGCACGGTTCCCACGGCCAATTTCGTAAGACTACTCCCTGGGAGGAAGCAATTCGCGTGCCGATGATTCTGGGCGGGCATGGGTCCCAGTATGCCAATCTCGGCGGGCCGTCGACCATCCCCATCAGCCTGGTGGACCTGGCCCCGACGACGCTGGGGCTGTGCGGTATCGACCCCCCCGCCTGGATGGAGGGGACGGACCTGTCGGGGCGGCGTGTCCCGTTTCGGACGCTGCGCCACGAGCCGGACTCAGCCTACGTCCAGATCGCCGTCCCGACGGGCCACCTGGACAGCGTGGACCGACCCTGGCGCGCTGTCGTGACCCGCGACGGCTGGAAGTACGCCGTCCTGCCCGGCCAGCCCTGGCTGATGTTTAACTTGAACGAAGACCCCTACGAGCAAGTGAACCTGGCCCACAACACGCGCTACGCCCAGGAGCGCCGTCGCCTCCACGACCGCCTGCGCCAGTGGATTCACGACACCGGCGACACGTTTGCAGCCCCGGAGGTCTAAAGACCCAACCTAACTTCCGGCTTCTCAGCCGCAACTGTCACCCTGAACAGAGTGAGGGGTCTCCTCTGGAGACGCGGGCGGAGGCATTGCCTCGCGCGGCTCAACACGATGGCCTACCGAAGTCGGCGCTACGATAAGGTTCTCAGCATAACCATCTCACCCGGAGGTTCCCATGCCCCCCAACATTGTCCTATTCCTGACCGACGACCACGGCGCGTGGGCGCTGGGCTGCTACGGCAATAGCGAAATCCAGACGCCCACCCTCGACGTCCTGGCGCGCGAGGGGACGCGCTTCGCCTACGCCTTCACCCCCAGCCCGGTCTGCTCGCCGGCGCGGGCGTGCCTGATGACGGGGCGGACGCCGTCGCAGGTCGGCATCCACGACTGGCTCCAGGAGGCCAAGCCGGAGTACGGCGACGTAGACTGGCTGGCCACCGAGGTGACGCTGCCGGAACTGCTCCAGGCGGCCGGCTACCACTGCGGCCTGAGCGGTAAGTGGCATCTGGGGCTGTCGCACACCCAGCCGCGCGGCTTCGACTGGGCCTTCGGCCTGCCGCGCTGGCAGGGGGACCACATCGAGACGTACACCTATGCCCTCAACGGCGTGCCCGTCACCTTGACGGGCAACAAGACCTGCATCATCACCGACTATGCCCTGACTTTCCTGGACCAGGCCCCGCGTGACCGGCCCTTCTTCCTCAACATCGGCTACATCGCCACCCACTCGCCTTACAAGGGCCAGGAGCCGGGGCTAGAGGCGCTGTACGACGACGCTACCTTCCGCGACATCCCGCCCTACGTCCCCCACGCCTGGCACAAGAACGAGGGCTTTCCCCAGCGCGACGCGTACACGGACGCCGACCTCCGCCGCCGCTACCGCAGCTACTACGCGGCCGTGACGGACATGGACCGCGCCGTCCGCCGCGTCCTGGACCGACTGGACGCCCTCGGCCGCCGCGACGATACGCTGGTCATCTACGCCTCGGACCACGGGCTGGCGCTCGGCCACCACGGCTTCTGGGGCAAGGGCAACAGCACCCGCCCCCTCAACCTGTACGAGACGTCGATCCGCGTCCCGCTGCTGTGGCGCGGGCCGGGCGTGGCGGCCGGCCCGACCGTCACCCACTGTGTCGACCACTACGACACGTTCCAGGCGCTGGGTGAGCTGGCAGGGGTGCGATTGGACCCGACGCGCGACTACCCGGGGCGGAGCTACACGGCGCTGCTGCGCGGCGAGACCGTCCCCGACTGGTGCGAGACGCGCTACGGCGAGTACGGCGATACGCGAATGGTCCGCACCCCGCAGTTCAAGCTGGTGCGCCGCTACCCGGCTGGCCCCGACGACCTGTTCGACCTGGCAGCGGACCCGGAGGAACGCGTCAACCTGGCGGGGCAGCCGGCGCTGGCGGGCGTCCAGGCCGACCTGCTGGCCGACCTGGAGCGGTTCTACGCGCGCTATGCTGATCCGGCCAAGAGCGGGCTGCACGTCAAGCGGCTGCGCCAGCACAATGAAAGCTCGGAGGCTTGGCGCGACGGGCGGCGCGAGGCGCGCGGGCTGCAAGTCTACGACGACGAGACTTGACACCGGCGGCGCGTCGTTATGAATAAGAGGGGCTTGGCTTTCTGACCGCCGAGGACGCCGGGGCACGGTCTCAGTTGAGAATTGTCAACTGACAATGAATAATTAAGACGGTGCTCTCTGTGTTTTCTGCGGTGAGGCAAGGGATTAGAGGTCGGCGCTCATCACTTGCAGGTCAGTCGCGTTCACGCGCCCGGTGTCGCGGGCGAAGCTCATCACGTTCAAGCGCGTCAGGACGAGGGCCGCTGCCCCCAGCCCAACCGCCTCCAGGAAGAAGATCGCCCCATAGCTCAAGCCGGGCGCGCCGGTCAGCGCCAGCAGGCCATCGCGCAGGACCCCGCCCAGGCTGATGCCCAACCCCCGCGACAGCAGGATCGTCACCGTCCACAGGCCCAGGTACGCCCCCGCCGCCCGGTCGGACGTCATGACAATCATCAGGTTCAGGCCGCCGAAGGTGTAGACGCCAAAGCCCGCGCCGAACAGGACCAGCGCCAGGGTGATGAGCCGCGGCTGGGCCGTCAGCGCCGCCACGCCGAGCAGCGCCATCCCGGCCGCCATGACGACCAGGCCCAGTTGGGTGATGCGCGTCTGCTGTTCCGGATGGCGGCGGCGGAACAGAACGGCCATGGCGATGAGCACGATGGCCGTCGTGCCCTGCCAGTAAGCGGAGTAGCGCGTCGTCTGGCCGAGGCTCTGCCCGACCACCTCCGCCCCAAACGGTTCGAGGATGGCGTCCTGCGCCCACGCCGCGAACGTCGCCAGCGCCAGGAAGACAAAGAACTGGCGCACGCGGCGGTCGGCCCAAATAGCGGCGAATGTCTGGCGGAAGCTCTGGCCCGCCGCACCCGCCAACTGGGGCATGGGGGCCGCCTGGCCGCGCCGCTCGATACCGACGGTGGCGAAGAACCAGAAGAAGCCGCCGACAAGGGCCGCGAATAGCGACATCTGCCAAAACGTCGCCAGGTCGTAGTTCCGCATCCAGACACTGAACACGATGGCGGCGACCGGGAAGAGGAGGATGAGGGCAGTCTCCATGAGGCTGATGACGAGGCCCTGCTTGGCCTTGGGCGCTGAGTCGCGCGCCAGGGCCAGGAACGGGCTGCCCGACAGGAGGGAGCCGCCGCCGTACATGACGAACGAGACGACGGCCAGCGCCCAGCCGAGGACGTCGTTGCGCTCGACGGTGAAGCGCGCCAGGCTCCACGCCAGGAGCGGGAACGACACGACCATCAGGCTGCGGCCGAGCCAGATGAGCGGCGTGCGGCGGAGGCCAAACAGGGACAGGCTGTCGGAGCGAAAGCCCGCCCACAGGCTGAGGGGCGACAGCAGGTAGCGCAGGGCGATGAGCAGGCCGATGGGCCAGGCCGGGAAGCCCAGGTTGACGATCATCACGCGGTTCCAGATGGATGTCACCAGGATGTCGCCCATGGCCGAGCCGATTTGGAATGTGCTGAGGCGCAGGGTCCGCGCCAGGCTAAAAGTTGGTTCGCTTGCCGTTGGCTGGGATGCCATATTCCTCTTCCTCACCTTTTGTCACCCTGCGCGCAGCGAAGGGTCTCCTCTGCTAATCTGCCCACAGCAGATGCTTCGCCCCGCTCAGCCATGACCAACAACTCTACTTCCTCATAAGATGATCTACTGCCCGTCATGCTCACGACACGTCCGGCACACGCCAAACACGGCGAAGTGCCGAATGTCGGCGTCAAACCCGTAGCGATCCAGCAGCGCAGCGCTCAAGGGCTGGAACAGCGAGGCGTCGATACTTGTCACCTGCTTGCAGCGGCGACAGACCAGGTGGTGGTGCGCCTCCGGCTGGACCAGTTCGTACTCGGCGCGCCCGCTGCCCAGGTCGATGACGTTGAGAATGCCGTGGTCGGTCAGGAACTCCAGCGTGCGGTACACCGTCGAGATGTCCACGTAGGGAAAGCGGGCGTGGACTTGGTCGTAGACCTCATCGGCGGTGATGTGTCCTTCAGCCGCCGTGACGATCTCCACAATCGCCACCCGTTGCGGCGTCAGGCGCACGCCGTGCGAGCGCAGACTCTCAAGAATAGGCGTGTGAGCGCTCATGAATCACCAAGCTTCTAGTGTCAGCCAGCGCGGCCCATTTTACGGCGGCAGCGCGCGATACAACCAATAACCGCCCGGCGCGGCCGGTGCGGGCGGGCGGTCCAATTCGACCGGGACCAGCCGCAGGCTCCCGGCCAGCGCGTCGCGGCGGGCGTCGGTCAGGACCAGCAGCGCCTCCGGCGGCGTGTCGGCCAACTCCTCGACGCGCGGGTTGGTGTGCGGCACGCGGTCCAGGTCGAGCAGCGTCCCCAGCGCTTTGTAGACGTGGCCACCCGCGTCGAGCTTGGCGTCGCGCAAGCCGCGGTCCAGCACGACCGGTGTCCCCTGCCGCCCCGGCTCCCGAACGGCGGCGAGGATTTGCCAGATACGCCCGTTGTTGCGCCCATCCGCCAGTTCAAAGCGATAGTACTCGTTGAGCCGCAGCAGCGGGTAGGCGGCCAGCCAGGCGGTGAGGAGCAGGCTCAGGAGGGCCACCATCCACCTCCGCCAAGCCCTCTTCTCCTCGAAGCGAGGGTGGATAGCCAGTGGCGTCGCCAGCAGCAGACCCAGCGCCGCGAACGTCGGTGGCAAGAGTGGGGCCATGTAGCGCGCCGAGATATGGGAGTCGTAGGCGCGGTTGATGACGGGCAGCAGAACGAGCGCCGTCAGCCAGCAGGCCAGCGGCAGCCCCCCCCGCCGCACCGTGACCAGGACGGCGACCAGCGCCGTGAGGGCATAGACTACGACGACCGGCGCCCGCAGCGCCGGCGCGGCCTGGTCGACGGCCAGGGTCGAGACAAACGTCGAGCCGACGAGTTGGTAGGCCATGCCGACAAAGCCGCGCATGTTCGCCAGGTAATCGGCCACGCTGACGCCGCCGGTGAAGGCGTAGTCGCGCCGCGCCGCGCCCTCCGCCGACCCGCCGCCCGTGACGATGTTGTAGACGATTAGGTTGCTGACCACCAGCAGCGCCGCCAGCAGCGCCAGCCACGGCCAGCGCGTGCGCAGCCAGGCGGGCCGCGTGACGGCCAGCCACAGCGCCCCACCCAGGATAGGGATGAGCGCGGTCGGGTGCGTCTGGACGGCCAGCCCCGCCGCGCCGCCCGCCGCGACGAGCCAGCGCCCCGAGGGCGCGCCCGCCGTCCCGCGCCACCGCGCCTCGCTCATCAAGAGCAGCGCCAGCGTTGTCCAGAATGGCGTGCTGGCGTTGGACCACGCGATGTGGCTATTGACGACCACCGGCACGAACGACACCGTCAGCAGCGCCCCCGCGATCACGCCCGCGACGCGATTGACGATTGACGATTGACGGTTGACGGTTGAACCCTGACCGCTGCCTGCTGCCTGCTGCCCGCTGCCTGCTGCCCGCTGCCCACTAGCGACTGACTGTCGACCGAGGCTCCGGGTTAAGGCATACGTCAGGCCGACGGTTAGCGCGCCCAGCGTGACCATCCATAGCCGAGGCCACGTTGCCCCGCCACCCAACGCGATGCCCAGGGCCAGCAGGTAGTGGTGCAGCGGGCCGTTGTAGGGGTCGACGGACACGGCGGGCCAGAAGCCGCCCTGGGCGATACGCAGCGCGAACTGAATCTCGTCCGTCTCGTCGGTCAGCGTCGGAACAAGTTGGGCCGCGCCCAGGCGGACCCAGGCCGCGGCGAGGGTCAGCACGGCAACCAGCAGCCAATCGAGGCGCGTCCACCGCGCGGGCGGGTGTTTGGCAGCGTCCATGCTCACCATTATACCCGCCCTGTCAGGGATAGCTATAATTCGGGAGAGGAGAAACGCTATGTCCAGTCTCACCGCCAGCCTGTCCCACCTCGCGCCCGCCCTGGCCGCCGTCGGTCTCGACCCCGACACGACGCGCCTCCAGATCGCCGACGCGGGCCACATCGCCGGGCAGCACGCCGCCCATCTCGACGTCGACGCGCCCGCCGTGCTGCTCGCCGCACGCCCCGACCAGGCGGCGGCCCTCGGCCGCAGCGTGCGCGCCGTCTACCCCGCTGACCACCCGGTCCAGTGGCTAGCGGTGACGGATGACACGGCACGCGTCGCCTGGCGCGGACCGCTGGCCGACCTGGACGCCGTGTCCCTACCATCCGACCCGGCGGGCGTCCTCTTCATTCCCGCCCTGCCCTACCCAGGCGCGTTGACGACGCTGCAAGGCGTGATGGCGACTCTGCTCAGCCCCCAGGGCTGCCCGTGGGACCGCGAGCAGACGCACCTGACGCTCCGCAAGTACCTCCTCGAAGAGACCTACGAAGTCCTGGCGACCCTCGACGCGGGCGACCTCGCCAAACTGCCGGAGGAACTTGGCGATCTGCTGCTCCAGGTCGTGTTCCACAGCCAGATAGCCGCCCGCGACGGCGAGTTCCACCTGGCCGACGTCGTCCACAGCATCACCAGCAAGCTCATCCGCCGCCACCCCCACGTCTTCGGCGACACCGACGTCCGCGACGCCGAGGAGGTGACGCGCAACTGGGAGCGGCTCAAGGCCGAGGAGCGCGCCCGCGCCGGCCAGCGCGCCGCCGACCCCTTCGCGGGCATCTCGCTGGCCCTGCCCGCCCTGTCGCGCGCCCAGGAGCTCCAGCGCCGCGCCACGCGCTTTGGCTTCGCCTGGCCCGACCGCGCCGGCGCGTGGGCCAAGTTTGAGGAGGAGATGGCCGAGTGGCAGACGGCGGCCAGCGAGGACGACCGCCGCCGCGAGTTGGGCGACCTGCTGTTCGCGCTGGCGAACGTCGCCCAGTGGGACGCGGTAGACGTCGAGAGCGCGCTGCGCGAGGCTAACACCCGCTTCGCCGAGCGCTTCACGCGCCTGCTGGCCGAGTGCGAGGCGCGCGGCGAGGACCCCCGCCACCTGCCACCCGGTGAGATGCTGGCGCGCTGGCGGGCTTTGGCGGTTGCAAGTTGAAAGTTGCAGGTTGAAGGTTACGGGCCAACCTGCAACTTTCAACTTGCAACCTACAACCTGTAACCTTCAACCGAGAAAGTAAGGAAAGCAGGGGGACGACATCATACTGGTGTAAGTCTACGGGGATGACATGGTTTCGACCGGGAGGGAAGATCGCGGGCTGCAAGCCGAGGCGCCTGATCCTCGTTAAAAGTGGGCAAAACAACAACTGCCAATCAACCATTGGCCCTCGCCGCCTAAGAGCGGCGACGTCGTCCTAACCTCACTCTGACGGGTTAGATCGCGACGCCACTCAGTCGGAGTGCCGCCTCCTCGACGACGATACAGGAGGCGAAAGACCCTCGTCTGGCGCTGGACTCGGCTCCGTCGGCTGAGATGAGCCAGCGCGACAACTCGGAAGCCGACTAAGCTTGTAGACGTCTTCGGGGCAACTTTCGGGACGCGGGTTCAATTCCCGCCATCTCCACCTCACAGCGGAGAGGCGTGATGAGTGAGCTATCTCACTTGTCACGCCTCTTCGCTTTTGAGTACTGAGTGCTGAGTGCCGAGGGCAGAGCCTTGACGATTGACGATTGACCGCCGCCGTCCGCCCGGCCAGTGTCGCGCCGACTTCAGTTAGCATCTACCCTAGCGACTCAAGTCGGCGCGGCGCGCCTGCCTTCTGCCCCCCCGCCTTCCTATGCCTTCCCACCTCTTCCTATTGCCTCTGGCCCCTGTTCACACCACGGGCCGTACCGCCTTCCGGCCTGCCATCAACAGCGGCAGGTAGAGGCGGAAGGGACGCGCCGGCTCGACGGTCAGGGTGGGCGTGACCGTCACCGTCGGTGTGACGGTCGCAGGTGGCGTCTCGCCGGGGGCGAGGGTCGCCGTCGGGGTCGGCGTTTCGGTCGGCGTCGCCGTCTCGGTTGGCTCAGGCGTCGCGGTGAGCGTCGGTGTCGGGGTGACGCTCGGCGGGATGAGTCCCGTGGCCGTCACAGTCGCCGTCAAGGTCGGCAGGTCGGTGGGTGTCAGGGTCACAGTGGGCGTCGAGGTCACGGTGGCCGTCAGGGTCCGCGTCGGGAAGGGCGTGGGCGTCGCGCCGGTGTCATTGCAGTCGCCGTACTTGTAGAGCTGCAAGCCCTGGCTCGTCCCGATCCAGCGCTTGCAGTACAATTCGTAGGCCATGCTGGTGAAGTTGTTGCTCTCGATGCCCGTGCGGCGCGTGATGGTCTGCGCCCAGTCAAAAGGGGTATAGCGGTTGAAGCGCGCCGCGCCGTCCTGGGTCAGGAACCAGATGCTGAAGTTGCCCGGATTGTCGAGGGCGATGCCGTTGATGTAGTTGTTCGGCAGACCGTTGGGGGGATTGCCGACGGTGAAGCGCCGCCAGGCCAGCGTTTGCCAGGCCAGCATGCTGACGCCGCTCGACGTCCCCACCCATATCTGGTCGAGACGATCAGCCAACACGGCGGTGGTGTCATTGGAGAGCAGGCCCCCGCCAGTGTTCTCGTAGGTGAAGGTCTCAATGGGCGTCAGCAGCGACGGATTGCCGCTGTGGGCCAGGTAGGAGAGACCAGCCGACGTCGCCAGCCAGACGCGGTTGTTTTGCGCGCTCAGGCCCCGGATGGACCCGAACGCCCCGGACCGCCCGCTGACCCAGGCGGGCGTCCAGTGCCCGTCGGTGTCATACATGAACAGGCGCGGCGGGAAGGTGTCCGTGCCCCGGGTGCCTGCCCAGATGCGGAAGCCGACACCCGCGATGTTCTCGACCGCCAACGCCGTGACGACGCCCGGTGTCTCGCCCAGGGCCTCGACCCCGTAGTGGACCCAGGCGCCGTCGACCTCGCGGCGGCGGCTGATAGACCCCACCGGCCCGCCGCCGGGGTCGTTGCCCGTCGCCACCCAGATGTCGCCGCCCGCCTCGACGATGGCGTGGATCTGCTCCGATGGGAAGCCCACCGACGCCCGGTTGAAGACCGTCCACTGCCCATTCTGGAACAGGCCCAGCCCCTTGTCCGTGCCGACCCACAACCGCGCCTGGCTGTCGCGCAGCAGGGCGTTGATCTGGTTCGACGGCGGGCCGGGCGCAATGAGCGGCGCGGCCACCGTATCGGCGGCAGGCACGCGCGTCAGGCCGCCGCCCGTGGCGAGCCACATGGCGCCATCCGCGCCGGGCGCGATGGCGTTGACGTTGTCGTCGGGCAGGCCATCCGACTGGGCGTAGAAGACTCTGACGCTGTCGTCGCTCTCGCTGGCCGTCCCCTTGTCGTCGATGCGCGCCAGGCCCCCGGAACACGTGATACGGCAGCCGTAGATGCCCAGCCAGACCCGCCCACTGGCGTCGGCGGCCATCGACTTGACGCGCCCGGCCGGCAGCTCACCGGCGTGCATGCGGCTCGGCGCGCCGTCCGGCCGCCAGCGCACCACGCCGTTGGCTGTGCCAAACCACCGGGCGCCATCGCGGTTGATGATGACGGCGTCGACGAGATTGGATGGCAACTCAGGCATATTGGCTGTGGTGTAGTGGGTCCAGGTGTTGCCGTCGTAGCGGTGGACACCCTCGCCCGGCCCTATCGTCGTCCACACGATGCTGCCGTTCTCAATGGCCCAGATGGACGTCGGGACTGGGGCGCGGAGGACGTCCTGGTAGTACATGGCGACGGCGGCGAACATGCCGTCGTTGGCCGTGGTAGGCCGAAACGGGCGCATGGTCGCGCCGTCCCACACGCTGGCCCCGGCGCTGGTCGTCGCCCAGATGCGGCCCGCCGCATCCAGCCCCAGCCCATCGACGCGGTCCGCCACCAAGCCCTGCGCGACGGTCCACACCCGCCAGCTGGCGCCGTCCCAGCGCGCCAGCCCGCCCAAAGTCCCGACCCACACATAGCCGGTCGCCGGGTCGACGAGGATGGCCTGCGCCTGGTTCGCGGGCAGGCCGTCGTCGATGGTGACGACGCGGCTCTCGCGAGTCAGCGTGTCCCCGCGGACCACACCGCCGGACGTCGCCGCCCAGATGATGGCTCCGTTGACGGCCAGGGCGTTGACCTCATCGGTATTGGTGTAAACCTGCCAGGCCTCGCCCGATTGGGCGGCGACGGGATACGAGGAGCGGATCCCGAGAACCAGTCCCAGGGCCAGCGCGAACCACAACAATCGACGCAAGACGCCTCCCACCATGACGAGCCATGTACATAGAACCCACTACAAAGACGTAGTGGAACGGTTGGGGTTACGGCTCCGACGGACCCGCCCGATTTCCCCAATCTATGCTAGAATCAGGATGAGGAACCCTATGCCGAGACAGACCAGACGCAAGACGGTGTTGATCGTCAATTCCGACCCCGGCGAGGCGACGCGGCTGCGCGGCGTCATCGAGGGCCTGGGCTATCGCGCCGTGGCGGGCAACGTCACTGAGGCTGGCGCGCTGGCGCGCGGACTGCGCCTGCACCTGGCCCTGCTTGACCTGAACGCCGCCGGCCCCGGCCTCGACCACCTGGCCGACCAGCTTCACCGCGCCGCCGTGCCGGTCGTCATCGTCCACCCGGAGGACACCCCCGCGCCCGTCGTGAGCGGGGCGACAGCCGCCCTCAAGAAGCCCTGGCGCACGGCTGACCTCGTGCAGATGCTGTACCGCTTCGCCGGCGCGGCGCAGTAGACCGCCTGGCCCCTCACGTAGCGCCGACTTGAGTCGACCCACTGTCATACGGAACTAGGTAAGGAATAATTATGCCTACTGATACCGTGAGTATTTCGCCCCTCGTCACCGCCGCGCTGGCCGAGGGCCGCCCGGTCGTAGCCCTTGAATCGACCGTCATCACCCACGGCCTCCCGTGGCCGACCAACCTCCACGCGGCGCAAGCCCTCGAAGCCGCCGTGCGCGACGGCGGCGCGACGCCGGCCACCATGGCCGTGCTGGGCGGGCAGTTGTGCGTCGGTCTGGACTCGGCTGAGTTGGAGCGGCTGGCCCAGGCGTCCCAGGGCGTGCGCAAGGTCAGCCGCCGCGACCTGGCGCTGGTCCAGGCGCGGGGCGAGGACGGCGGCACGACCGTCGCGGCGACGATGTGGATCGCCCACCAGGCGGGCATCCAGGTCTTCGCCACCGGCGGCATCGGCGGCGTCCACCGCCGCCACCCCTTCGACGTGTCGGCCGACTTGCCCGAACTGGCGCAGACCGGGGTCATTGTCGTGTGCGCGGGCGCGAAGGCCATCCTCGACCTGCCCCTGACGCTGGAGTGGCTGGAAACCCACGGTGTGCCGGTCCTGGGCTGGCAGAGCGACGAGTTCCCGGCCTTCTACAGTCGGTCGAGCGGCCTGCCGGTGGACCAGCGTGTCGAGAGCGCCGCCGAGGTCGCCGCCATCTGGCGGGCGCAGCGGCGGCTGGGCCTGGGCGGCCTGCTGCTGACCGTCCCCATCCCTGAAGAGTTCGATACGCCGGCCGAGCAGGTCGAGGGGGCTATCGTGGCGGCGTTGGACGAGGCGGACGCGCGGGGCATCCGGGGCAAGGCGGTCACACCCTTCCTGCTCGAACGCGTCTCGGCCCTGACCGAAGGGGCCAGCCAGCGCGCCAACCTTGCCCTGCTCGAACACAACGCCCGCGTCGCCGCCGCTGTCGCGCAAGCGTTAGCTCAAACTCAGGATAATGGACAGAATTAATAGAATTTACAGAATGGAATATTCGCAATTCTGTTCATTCTGTTCATTCTGTCTATGTCTGAGGAGGGAGTGGAAGTGACGGAGCAGGCGACGCCTATGGCCTGGCAGGAGGGGGATTCGGAGGCGTTCATCGAGCGGGGGCGGGTGTACACGCCGCGCCGCGACGAGATGCAGGCGGCCCTGCTGGCCCTCATACCAGCCCAGGCTGACGAGCCGTTCACCGTGGTGGAGATCGGCGTCGGGGCGGGCTGGCTGAGCGAGGCCGTGCTGCGTTGCTTCCCCCACGCCCACGTCATTGGGCTGGACGGCTCGCCGACGATGCTGCGCCACGCGGCGCAGGTCCTCGCCCCGTTCGTGGGCCGCTGCGAGCTGCGCCCGTTCCGCCTCGAAGACGACGCCTGGCTAGACAGTCTGCCGCCGGTCCGCGCCTGCCTCAGCAGCCTGGTCCTCCACCACCTAGACGATGCGGGCAAGCGCGCCCTGTTCGCCCGCCTGTACGAGCGGTTGGCGTCGGGCGGGGCGTTGCTCATCGCCGACCTCGTCGCGCCGACGAGTGAGGCGGGGCGGGCCACCATGGCCGCCGCGTGGGACGCCGAGGTCCGTCGCCAGTCGGTCGCGCTGACCGGCGACGAGCGAGCGTGGCAGGCGTTCGAGGCGACCCACTGGAACATCTTCACCTACCCCGACCCGGTGGACACGCCGTCGCCGCTGCCCGACCAACTCCAGTGGCTGCGCGAGGCGGGTTTCATCGGAGTCGACGCCTGGTGGGTCCACGCGGGCCACGCGGTGTACGGGGGGTACAAGTCTGAGACAAGTTGACATCGCAGATAGAGTTCCGTATTATGCTTCTCCGTGGGCCCAACGCCGACGGTTGGGGAGGGCGCGTGATGGTGACAATCACGGTACGCCAGGCGACGCCTGACGACGCGACGCAGTTGGCGCGGATGCTGGACCTGTTCGACCACATGGGCGCCACGCCTGAGCAGGTGGCCGCCCGCATGCAGGCCTGCCAGGATGTGTTGACGACCTATCTGGGAGAGATGGCCGGCCGGCCGGTCGGCTTTGCCTGTCTGCGGCTGGTCCCTCACCTGCAAGGCGACGCTCCCTATGCCGAGTTGACCGACATCTACGTGGATGCGCCGGCGCGCCGTCACGGTGTGGCCCGCGCGCTGATCGCTCATGTGGAGGCAGTGGCGCGGGCAGCAGGCGCAACGGAGGTCGTCATCATCACGGGCTTCGATAACGAGGGGGCGCAGGCGGCGTATCGGGCGAACGGCTACGCCGATTGGGCGCTGGCAATGCTCAAGCGCTTCCCGAACGCATGATCAATTAGGAGCGTTGGCAGAGCAGATGCTCACTTTGTTCGGCATGACAGTCGGCCGGGTTCTCGCCCCGCCGCATGGCGTGTGCGACCTGGTATTCGCATGGTGACACCGCGCGGTGTTCGGGTGCGGAGAGTTGTCTAGCCTGGCCCCACCGATTCAGATACGCCGGGCGACCGCCGCCGACGACGCGACCATCCGCACCCTGGTGCGGCGGGAGCGGCTAGACCCGACGAGCCTGCACTGGCAGAACTTCCTCGTCGCTGCAGACGAGGGCGGGCGC